>JACQQR010000206.1 GCA_016206875.1 Candidatus Omnitrophota bacterium | reverse complement strand
GTCAGCATTTCAAGATCCGCCACCTCATCCAATTCGATAGCCCCATGCCAAACAAAACCGCTTGAAGAAACCCAAACAGCAATGACGCGCGCACCGTCCATCCGGATTAGGGAGACTTTTTTGAAACGCTGCATTTCAAACCGCGGGAAAATCACTAGGCTTGCCTCATCCGTAAGGGTAGAGAGAAGCTTGGAAACTTTTTGCATTAAATCATCTACTGATTTCACTTGGTTATCGAATACTTTGGCCGCGCGAATGGCCATATCACGCGACACTTTTTCACGCTCAAGCAGATGATCAATAAAATAACGGTAACCTTTATTGGTGGGAATACGCCCGGCCGAAGTGTGCGGATGGGTGACATAGCCCAGCTCTTCCAGTTCTCCGAGCTCGTTACGAATTGTGGCCGAAGAAACTTTTTGCTTGAAAGACCGGGTAATCATTTGAGAACTAACCGGAATTGCCGTATGAATATACTCCGAAAATAAGATGGACAAAACGTGCTGTTGTCGGCTGGTTAACATAGAGATGTATGTTTTACAGGATTTTGCCCTCTAATACAAGAGGCTCAAAATTGAATTTTTTCTTGCGGATTTGCTCTAAATCGTCCGGCTTTAAGAATACGGATTCCTTGTGATACGGCACCAAAACTTCAATTCCCGTAAAATGTTTAAATTGATAATTGCGAAGGACTTTAGCGGCCAATTGGAGCATTTTATCCAGATAGTATTCGACGTCTTCCGGTTCTACCTGGATAGGAGGCATCGCTTCCAAAGCGGCGACCACATCTTTGTCGGGCGGCAAGGTTCTAAAAATAAAGTAGCCGTTTTCCTTTTCTTCCTGCGATTTCTCCAAACCCTTAGTGTTCTTCTCAGAAGATTCATAAACAAATTCCGGCTTCACTTTCCCGAGTGTGTTTGCTATCCGCTCGTCTGAAAACACAGAACCCGTCATCCTGCGCGTAATTTGCTGCGCCAGAAAATCCGTGATGAGGACTTCATCCAATTCAAAGCTCGACTGCCAATTCTCTATATTTTGATACAGCCTTAACTCTTCCGGAAATTTGATCTTGTGAAGAACGCGGTCTTCTCCCACATATTCAAAGGGAATCACCCGGTTGATACGAAATTGATTTCCCTGCTGGACCACCATAAATAAATATTCTGCCGTATAGCCGGAAGGCACGACAAAGCGGTGCTTTTCGTATCCGGATTTCGGTGTAAAATTCTCCAGCACTTTGATATATACCAACGTCTCATTTTTTCGAAATGGCGTGGAACGGATATCCAGAATCTCAAAGGATACATCCTGTTTGAACGGGCTCTCCATCAAATGAGAATAAAAAAACGGCGAAACCATATTCAAATTAGTCCCGGAAATAAAATATTTATCCAGGATGTCCGTCACCGGTAATTTTTTCATATCTTCAAACAAGTTGTGAACCGGCCGGTGCCAGAGCACGGCGTGGTTCACTTTTAAATCATGAAACACGCGATCACGGTATTCATTGCGTGAGATATCCCAAAAGCGCACACGTTTTACGTCATCTACGAGACCAATCAAAATGAGCTCAATGCCCGTTACTTCCGTGTCGGCAGCCTTGAGCACATAAAAATCAATCGGCCGGCCCGTGCTTAATATCACGCGGGAGGTGGAGAACAGCACATCCTCCACTTTTTCCATAGCCTCGGGCGAAAATTGCAGGAGGCTCTCCAAATTTTGAACTTTTCCCGTTGCCAAAATATGCTCAAAGTCGCTGGAAAAAAGCTGTCGGAGAGGCAGGTGGACGCCGAGGGTATTGCCCACCAATTTCACTTCAACATGCTGGATGCCGTATTCTTTCAGGCAGATTTCTTTGATGGACTCGGCAACTTTTTCGGGATGATATGTTTTGTGACAGCCGGCTGCACATCCGCAAAAAAGCAGTAGAGTTAGAAAGCAGAACAGATTTCGCCGATTCATGTTGCGGGTTGAAACCAACGCACCTTTTAGCTTGTTGAGGGGAGCTGCTTCGAACCGGGTGTTTTTCTCGAGAATAGCCTTGGATTGGCCTTGCCATATTCATTAAAAATGGCTTCGATTTCGTCAAACTCCAGTTCTTCACGCGTCAGGAGCTCATGGGCGAAGCGCTCGAACAAGTCATTCTCTTTGCGAAGCAAATCTTCCACTTCTTTCAAACATTCTTGAATGATCCGGTTGGTATCATCATTGAGCTTCATCTTCACATCGTTGGAAAGCTGCGATTCAGGAACAATGCTGAAGTCGCCCAACATATTGGAACCGCCCATGCCCAGTTTCCACACCATGTTATGGGCAATAGCCATCGCCTGCTTGAAATCAGCCGCCACACCGGTGGTGGTAGTTCCAAATTTTACTTTCTCCGCCACATATCCGGCGAGCGCCGATTTGAGATTGGCCAAAAGCGTTTCGCGATCCTGGCTGAAATATTCTTCGCGCGGCGTGTGATGCACCACGCCCAAAGAAGATTTTCTGGGAATAATGGAGGCCTTAAATACGTCATCCACGGGATGGAGCAAATAAGTGATGATGAGATGCCCGGTTTCATGATAGGCCGTCATTTCTTTTTCCCGGTCATTCATTTTTACTTTTTGCTTCACACCAAGCTCAATGCGCTCAATGGCCTCAGAAATGTCACGCAAACTCACTATATCTTTTTTATTTCGTGTGGCAATCAACGCGGATTCTTTGACAATATTTTCAATTTCGGCCGGGCTTTTCCCCACAGCTTTTCGGGCCAGACGGGAAACATCCACGGAAGCATCATGCCTAACCTTACTGAGATAATAATGAAATAATTTTTCGCGCCCTTCCAGGCCGGGCTTGGTGATATAGACTTTCCGGTCGAACCGGCCGGGACGGAGCAGCGCTTCATCCAGCACTTCCTCGGGCGCATTGGTGGCGCCAATAACAATAATACTTTCTTGTTTGGCTCCTAACCCGTCCATCTCCACTAAAAGCTGGTTCTGTGTCGTATTGGTTTCCTGGCCGCCAAACTGATTGAAAGTTCGCTTGTGTCCCATGGCGTCTAATTCATCAATGAAAATAATGCAGCCGCCAAATCCATAAGCCAAACTTCTGGCTTTTTTGAATAACTGGCGAATGCGTGAAGAGCCCACCCCTACAAAAATTTCGTTGAACTCACTGGCTGCCATGGAAATAAACGGAAGCCCGGCTTCGGTGGCGATGGCCTTGGCAAGATAGGTTTTACCGCAGCCCGGAGGGCCAACCATGAGAATTCCGCGAAGAATTTTGCCGCCGATTTTTTTCAAACGCGCGTGATCTTTAATCAGCTGCACCACTTCCCAAGCTTCTTCTTTGGCTTCATCGATTCCCACCACATCAGAAAAACGGATATTCACATCCTTGCCGCTAATTTCTTTTTTATCCGTGCGGGTTAAACCCCCGCGAAGCACCACCTGATACATAAACACGAAAACAGCGGCGTGCACCATTCCCAAAAGCAAGGAAAGCGGCATTTGAGCCAACGTGATATTGCGATAAAAACTTTCCAAAGAATACATGCCCCATATCGACAAAATAATCAGGGCCACAATGGAAGTAACCACGAGAATTTTCGTTTTGTGGTTCATCCAGTGCATTTTAAATCTGCGTGTTATGTTCATTGCCGCTTCTCCTTTAAAACTTAATTATTTTAACACCCTTGTAAAGCAGGAGCCCGAAAGCCCGAATAAATATTATCGTCCGTTTGCCAAAAATCTACACAATAGCACCATAGGGACGGTTCTCCGTAAGAGAACCGTCCCTTGCGTCTCTCATATCTTTCATTCTTCCAACTCATCCCATTCTGATTCTTCGGAATCCTGTTTGTAAAATTTGTGCCCGTCTGCCCGGGTAAAAAAACCGGAAGTATCCCCGACTTCATAACGAACCAATACCGGGTGATCACTTTCACTTTTCGCTTGAGCCGGTTTTTCTTCGGTAGTTGCCCGGCTCATGATTTCATTATAAGTAGTAGCCCAAGCCGGCCAATGAGCTGCAATTAGAATACCAATCGATGCAACCATGATTTTTATACCCTGTAGATATCTAAGCATAACAATACCGTCTTTTCCACATCATCCTAAATATACCATAATTCTTTATATTTTCAGCCTTGGAATTACCGGAGACATATTTTCCGTCAGACGGAATACCCCTCCAAAGCGAGGTAACTGCTTTATTTCAAAGTGGTTATAACCTAAAAGTGTGTTTACCATTTTATTTTTAAAAATTGCCCGGTATAAGACCTGGGCTCTTCTAGAATACCTTGAACCGGGCCGCTATAAAGTACTTCCCCTCCCCGGTTGCCTCCTTCAGGACCCAAATCAAGAATCCAGTCACTGGCCCGGATTACATCCAGATTATGTTCGATGACGATAAGAGAGCTGCCGCGCCAGACCAACTCATCAAAGGCCGTCACTAAGTGTTTAATATCATGATGATGCAAACCGATAGTAGGCTCATCGAAAATATAAAGCACATTTTCCCGGGACAAGTCCACAAGTTCCAAAGCCAACTTTAAACGCTGCGCTTCCCCCGCCGACAAAGTCGAAGCGGCTTGACCCAGCCGTACATAACCCAATCCCACCTTTTGAAGCACCGAAAGTTTGCTGATTAATTTTTTGTACTCGTGAAAAAATTCCATGGCTTCATCCACAGTCATGCCGAGCACCTGATGGATATTCCGCCCTTTAAATTTTACTTCTAAAATATGCGGCTGATAACGCATGCCCCTGCATTTTTCACATTCAATAAACACATCCGCCATAAAATGCATTTCCACGCGAATTTTTCCGTCGCCTTCGCAGGTATCGCAGCGGCCGCCGGGCACATTAAACGAAAAAGCCCCTGCTTGTAAATATCTCCGCTTGGCATCCGGGGTTTGAGAAAAAATCTGGCGAATGTCATCGAATGCTTTCAGATAAGTCACCGGGTTGGAACGCGGCGTTCTGCCGATGGGAGATTGGTCAACAAGCGCCATATCCGCAATCTGTTCAAATCCTTCAATGCGCTCGCACAAGCCCACGTCGGAAACAGGCCGGCCTCTAGAGCGGAGGTAATTCTTATACAGCACGTCGTAAAGCAACGTGCTTTTTCCGGATCCGGATACCCCCGTGACCACGCAAAACCGGCCCAGGGGAAATGAAACGCGGATATTTTTCAGATTGTTTGCCCGAGCGCCAAAAATTTCTATGGTTTTGGATGTTTCTTTTCCGTTGACTGTAAATTTTTTTTTGTCCGTTGGGATTGTTTCTCTTTTGATCTTCTCATCTCCCCGGAGATATTTTGCCGTAAGCGAATCTTTATTTTTTAACAGCTCAGGCAATCTTCCTTCAAAAACCAGATTTCCCCCAAGCGCCCCGGCCAAAGGCCCCAAATCAATAATGCGGTCGGCCATGCGAATCATGGATTCATCATGCTCCACCACGACCACGGTATTGCCCAATTCGCGTAACTTGCCCAGCAGGCCAATCAACAGTTGGTTGTCACGCTCATGAAGCCCGATACTGGGCTCATCCAGAACATACAGGGTGTCGGTGAGGCCGGAACCCAAGCTGGTGGCCAGATTAATGCGCTGGGCCTCGCCCCCCGATAAAGTGCGTGAAAGACGGTTGAGCGTAAGGTAAGAAAGTCCTACGTCATTTAAAAAGCTGATTCGTTTTTTAAGCTCTACGAGCACGGAACCGATGACGTCCATTTCATGTTTTGAAAGCCGGAGCTTCTGTATAAATCCGTTGAGCTCTTCCAAGGTATATTGGCTGAGATCATAAATGTTTTTTCTCTCGATCGTCACGCGCAAGGCTTCGCTCTTCAGGCGGCTTCCTTGACAGGCCGTGCACAGAAAATAACCGCGGTACTTGCTCAAAAAAATACGAATATGCATCTTGTATGTTTTCTTTTCCAAGTAATCGAAAAAATCCCTGACGCTAAAATATTCGTCCCCCGGCTCCTTGCCTTTGCCATAAAGCAATAGATCCCGGGCTGTTTGCGAAAGTTCCCGGAAGGGTTTTGTCCAGGGAATTTCTTTTTTCTGGCAAAATTTCTTCAGCTGCGCAAATTCCCAAGCGGCGCTGGGTTTAGTCCACGGAGCAATGGCCCCGTCAGCCAATGATCGGTCCGGCGACGGCAGCACCAAATTCCAGTCAATATCAATCACACGGCCAAATCCCTGGCACTCGGGGCAAGCGCCCAACGGGCTGTTGAAAGAAAACATATGCGGCGTGGGCGTGGGATAGCTAATTTTGCAATAGGCGCAATGAAATGAATTGGAAAAAACCATTTCTTTCCAATTCGTAAGCGGCACTGAATCGGCAGGCAGCAGGCTTACAGGCTCCGGCGAAACATAAACAGTAAGTAAACCTTTCCCATACCGGTACGCAGACTCTACAGATTCCACCAGCCGGGCTTTTTTATTTTTATCAAGCGGAAGGCGGTCGGCCACAATGGAAACGGACTCCTGAGCGACATCAAACATGGAAATAGACAGCGGCTGAAGCGCGCCGGCCACCAACGAGCGCAAAAACCCTTGCTTATTAAGCTCTTCTATAAATTCTTGAGCATATTTGCGGCTTTCCCCCTGCATCGCCAAAGGGAATGTGATAACGGCGTTATGCCCTTCAAATTGTGAAATCAGTTGAGCGCTTACTCTATCGGGGGTGTCAATCTCTACAATTCTTTGGCAAGAGGAGCAATGGGTTTTCCCTACGCGAGCGAATAAAATGCGCAAATAATCATTGATCTCGGTTTGCGTACCCACTGTGGAGCGCGCATTGGAAACCGGATTTTTCGCTTCAATGGCAATGGCGGGCAGGATACCTTCAACGAAATCCAAATCGGGCTTTTCCATCCGCTCCAAGAATTGGCGGGCGTAAGCCGAAAGGGATTCAACATACCGCCTTTGCCCTTCGGCATACAGCGTATCAAAAGCCAGAGAGGACTTCCCCGAACCCGAGACGCCGGTGATGACCAGTATTTGATGGTGCGGGATGGAAAGGTTGATATTTTTGAGATTGTGAGTCCGAACCCCTCTTAATACAATCGCCTCTTGAGACATGGCTTACCCTCTTACAGTGGAAAAAAAAAGTGACTGTCACTTTAGTGACTGTCACTTTTTTTTTCTTTACGGGAGGGTTACCGATTCATAAATTGCTTGACGGATTTCATTAAATCATCCGCGCCGATCAAAGTTTGAGAGGCGGAATCAAGTTCCACAGCTGTACGATTGCGTTCGAGGCGTTTTACGCGGACAGTGGCAATTCTTTGCTCCATGGGCCCGAAGGGGTCTGCCCACTTGGTATTGTAAGCGCGAATTAAGCCTTCTCGTTTATCCGTTTCGTACAGCGTCCAATCGCCTGTATTCAAAATCGCGTCCACAACACGCAAGTACGTATAGTCAAATGCCTGATGAAAAATCAGCACTTCATCGCGTGAGGGAAATACGGCTTTAGCGGTCGTCTCTGAAACTTTTCGCGCAGTGCCGATACAGGCAGGCAGCAACATTGCGGAAGCGAGTAGAAAAATAACAGCGAAAAAAACTTTGTTTTTGTTGAGCATAATCCCGTTTTTCCTCTCCCCCATTATTGACCTAAAGGGACAGTCTCCTTCGGGGACAGTCCCTACTCCCTACTTTCTATCTAAAATTCACCCGTGAGGCGAACATAAAATCCGTTCCACTCGAAACCGGCCTGAGGAGTAATGCCATCGTTGAAATGACTGAAATCGTATCCGAGCGTCAAACGCAGATATTCCGCCAAAACCCGGTCTACTTCCAGCACAAACCCCATCAATTGGTCATCGGCTGCGTTCTCCTGGAAAAGTATGCGCCACTCGCCGGATACATCCCAATGACGCGTTACGTGAAAATTTAAACGAGGCGCCCATAAATATTTATCCACGGCATTGTCCTGACCCGTGGCTAAATCAAAACGGGCGTGCCGGACAGCCAATTTTTGCACCAGTTGAAAATAACGGTTCAAATCATAAGCGCCTTCCAGAGCCACGGTATGCGATGACTGATGCAGAGGCGTTCCTCCCTGATACTGCTCGTTCAATCCCTTATCATCCAAAAAGGTGTAACGCGTGAGAAAGCTAAAACGATCCCACTTTACCGGCCGGTACGCTACCCCCACGTTTAATTCCGTAAAATAGGTGGATTGCTGCTCCAATGTTAAATTTTTTGTGGTGGAAGTATTGAAGCGGCTTTTTAACGTGATATCGTCATTCAGCTTGTACTCGGTAAATTGAGAGAAGAGCGGCTGGCGGTTTTTAATATTATCCACATCATAACGCAACTCTGCCTTGAACGCGGTTTTGAGCCGTTTTTGATCATTGTAGGCAACGGTGAATGAACCGGCATTTTGATTGGTGGGTTTTTGATTTGGAATTTGATCCAGATAATTTCGTTCAAAGGTTGCCGCAAGACTCCATGCATCCGCAATCTGCACATCATACCCCAGCAAATTTTGCTGATTGAGATCCACCGCCTGATTTCCGGTGTAGCGGCGCTCCGTGTAAATCCGTTGATGCTCGGTGATATCACGGCTTGTCCCCACCGCGGTCATGACGCTATTTTCCCCATTGCGTTTATTGACCACGCCCAAATTTGAATACACTTGTGTTTTTTCATCTACTTGCCGGTGAATTCCTATTAACGTAGCGTCTCCGATATTGCCAACAGTTTGCTCCAACGTGCCAAAAGTCTTGCCGTCCGGCATACGCATTTCAGCGCCGGCGCCGAGCTGATTATTGCTTTCCCCGCCCATGGAGACTTGCCCGCGCACAAAGGGTTTGAACCAATCCAGCGCTTGATATCCGATTTTCAGGCCTGCCGCATTTTCAAAAATTCCGGTATTGAGCGTATTCGTATTTACCTGAAAGGGCGCCTCAACGTCCACAGTTTGATGGCGATATTCCGCGGTCACATCCCATTTACTGCGCGCATACAAAGCCTGCAATGTCGTGGTGGCCTGGCGCTCGGGATCAAAAAACACCTGAGGAGCAACGGAAGTTCTCGGAGCCACCAGCTCCAGATGATCTTGTCTCAAGCGCAGTTGCATGTGGTCGGTCACCCGGTAGCGCGCGTCAATGCCGTATTTTCTGGTTCCCGTTTGACTGGATAAATCGGGCACCGCATAACCCGGCGTAAAACTGGTGAAATATCCGGACAAATCGGTTCTTTTGCCAATCTTGGTTTCGCCTTTGAGCGTATACGCCTCACTGCGCGTAGCCGCTCCTGTTTGATTGTCATCAAAACTCAAGCCTCCATCCATCGAAATCGCCGTGCCGCTTTGGCTATTGGAAGTTTCCGCCACTTCTCCGGTAATTCGCGTATTCTCTCCCAGTCTCACCGTACCGTCTATTCCGCGCACAATATAATCAGAAGCCGTAGCCTGCGCCGTTTGCCGCACGTACGTGCCGCCCACTTTCACATGATCACCGGCATGCGTCCACCCGCGCGCACCGCTTGTATTCCAGTCAAAAGTGGATTGAGTTTCATATTCGTAATCGGCAATCAGCACTAATTTATTGCCGTTCAGAATTTGCGTGTTGATGATGGTATCGGTGTAGGTTACAGAGCTTACGGGACGGTACATTAAAACGCGGCCTGCCTGATAATCGATTTCGTAGTCCTCTCCTTCCACCAAATCCTTGGAAACAATCGCAATATTCTGGATTTTATCCCGCACTTCAATGCGCAGCTTGTCGCTGCCTTCAACCACCAGCCGGTGGCGCAAATAATATACCGAACCGCCCGTGCCAAAAAATTCATTGTGATCTGCGGCCTGGCGCGTATTGGCGCTAAAAACAGTGAATCCGGCTTTGGGATCGCCGTACTTGGTGGTGCTCATCGTTTCAAAATGCCCCATACCCCCGGAAAGCGTACGGTTATAAGGCGTAAGCTCCGAGTCTTTAAAGTCGGTATTGAAGGATCCGTAACGGAAGAACGAGCGGTCGCACTCCACCAAAATATAAAAACGGTCCTGGCTATCTGTGGCATCCCAATTAATTTGAGATTGATCTCCGTACACCGGATAATAAGCATCGGGATCCAGATTGGTAAACAGTTTGGACAGATTGCGATCCGGCTCCCGGTTGTCCGTATCCATAGCCGCCGTAATGAGGAGACTGCCCTTGATTTTACCTTTTACATAAAACGCAACACGGCCCTCCTGATAAAAGGCATCTCGAAATTGGTCGCTTTCGCCCAGCGTTTCATAACTGCCTTTGATTTGGTTATAGCCCAACTCCCCTTCGGCCAGACCCACCAGAAAAAAGTATTTGTCCTTTACCTCTACATCTTTTGCGTAATGAATCGTACTGCCTTCCACATCGGTGCTTGAAACCACAACATTATTTTTTCCATAAGGAAGATAGATGACCTCTTCGAATGAGCCGTCGGATTGGGGCGTGATTTTTCGGTTATTGATCATGACCTGGCGGCCTTCAGCCGCATGGCCGCGAACCATCACCATGCCTTGACGCGTCAACGGAATACTGCGCTTTCCTTCCTTCATCACGCCAAAAAATCCTGTGTCTGTGTATGGTTGTTCCAGGGCCTGGCCGGCACCCGTAACTTTGCTCACCACACGAAAATATTGCAGCGCCGTCCAATCTTCTTTATTGTCTTTGTCCGCCACAATCAAACGGTACGAATAGTCGCCGGGCTCAATGGGTTTTTCATTATCTCCGATACCCGACCAGGGCACTTCAGCCGGAGGCTCGCCCTCGCCGTAGCCCGTCCAGACAAGCTCCCCATATTCATTGCGAACTTCAATGCGCCAGTCGCCGATGATGGCGCCATAATTGGTATCCAGGTGGAATATGGGATTCACTTCAAATATGCCCTGACCCAGTTTCAAATCCGTCGGGAACATCCAGATTTTTAAAACGGGTTCACTCGCATCATAATATTGAGACAAATAGACATTTAAATCTTTTCTGTATTTTTCGGGAACCTGGCCGATCGGAAGCTTCACCGCAAAGCTTACTTTACTGAGCATGCCGGGCGTGGTTTTGAAAAGGAATTTTTCTTCTGTAATAAACTTCGTGCCGGCCGGCAAAGTATGTCCGTCGATTTTGAGAATATGCCGGTTCGACCTTAAGGCCGGAATATGATATTTCCCGTCCTTATCCGTATACACCACCACTCCGGTTTCCAAAACGAGCCGCACATTGGGAATCCCCTCTTCTCCTTCATCTTGCATTGTATTTTCATTCTGATCGTTGAAAACCTTCCCGATGACAGTCCCTTGGTCAAACACAGCGTCTCCCACAATTAAAATGGGAATCACAGTAGTGTTACTGATGGGAGCGCCGGTAAGCGGATTGATCATGAGTGAGACGACATCATAAACCTGCCCCACAGTGACCCCTCCTGTAACCAAGACTTGAAAGGTAAGCAGGCGTGTTTCTCCTGAAGCCAGACCTCCGGCAATCGGAATGGCTACGTTAGGCCCTACTTTGTCCGGCCTCAAAATCAATCCTCCGGTTTGCACGCTATTTCGAACTATATCCAAACCGAAAGGAATGGTGAGATTCACTTGCGCAGCCGGAATGGCTACTGCCGTATTATTGTTGATTCGCATCGTAAAGGTGATCAATTTCCCAGGCCAGGCTTCTATATTGTTCACAGGCGAGCTCATCGTAACCGGGTATAACCGCACCACACCCGCACCGCCAAATTTCGTGACTATACAGGACAAATTATCAAACACAACATCACCGGCGCCCAATCCGCCGTCTAACACCGTATCCAGCACAAGCCGAGCATAGGAGGTGCCTGAGGGGGCTTTCCCTGTTACGGAAAACCGGGCAAAAGCGGCGCCTGTATTTGCCGTGGTGATTGCCGTGGAAGCAATTTCGTTGATTTCTACACCGGCTTGATTAAAAAATTCAATTTTGATTTCAGCCCATCCATCCCCGGCCGGCCCGGCCAAGTTCGGCGTGCGGGCATCGGCCTCAAAAGAAACGGTGTCTCCCTGAGTCACGCCAAAAATATTTTGAAAAGCGCCGGAAGTTTCTCCTCCGGCAGTATTCATATATAACGAAGCCACTCCCTGAGTTAAAAAAGGCACCCCCACCGGACCCGGCGCTGCGATCACACGCTGCGAAACCAAAGCGCCTCCTGTGATAAACGTAGTCCAATTCAAAGGATCGGTGGCCGCGGCCCCCGCCTCTTCAAAACCGAAATTCATCACATTTGAAAATGCAGCGGGCTGGGCAAAGGCAATCCGGACAAATCCGGATACCGGAGAAAAAATAGAGGAGATAAAAAAAGCCAGCAGGACGGCGGAAAAGATTTTCTTTTGCTTTTGCGAATTATTGAGAAAACGCATCATAAGTTCACACGTACAAAATTAGAAGCGGTTAAGAGAAATGTTGAGCCCCACACGGTAATCCCGGTCGGGAACACTGCTCGGAGGCTCTGCTTTTGAATACTGAGCGCCCCCATAGCCGATATATTCACCAAAAATTTTCAGACGAAACATCCATTGCGAATTCAAGAAACGGTAACTGCGAAAAGGCATAACACGCATGCCGGCGCCGATAAAATACCGGTTCTGATAAAAAAAACTATGGCCGGAATTGGCTACCTGATCAAAAAAGCAATAGGGCATGAATACCAGCTCATCATTGATAGGATTTTTGGGAAGCGGGATTCTGGGAAATTTGAATCCGATTTTTCCCGCATTGTTGAAAATAAACGCGCTAAAATCATCATCGGTAGAAAAATCGGTTTTTAGAAAATGATTATCCATAAACAACTCACCCCACAGCCAAGTATCTTTCTCTCCTTCTTTAGGCATATCAATGCCCCATTCCTTGAAATAATCAAAACCGGCTTCCACATCATGATCGCGTGAGCCTGCGATAATATCTTTGATGGGTTCGCGTTGCGCATAAATAACGTATACGCGGAAATTGCGGATCCAGTCCGTCCAGACAGAATTCGCCAACGTTTTGTTGAGGCGGAAAGGGCGGTATTCCGCGCCGGCCATGAAATCCACAGTATTATTGAAATTTAAGTCATTGGTTTCGAAGCGAACCGTGGCCTCAATGTACGGATCAACACTGGAACCAAAAAATTTGAGGCCGCGCATCACAATGCGGTTATTAAAATATCCCACCTGCGCGTTAAAGGACCGGCTATCCAGGTTGGTGTTGCGATAGGTGGTTTCGCCGACGGCCTGATATACATACCAGTCTTCTTCCGGGTATTTGCCCCAAAATCTCCGGGGATTTACTCCGTCGTAGATGCCGAAGAATATATCTTCTTCCTCTTGGAAATTAGGTTTGATGGGGATAGGCTCGCTGGTTTTTTCCACCACATATTCTTCGCCGGTGAAGCTTGCGGCATATCGTTTGGCCTCCTCCACGCTGGCTGCGAAATCTCCGTCCGCCGCCGTGATTTCCTTTTTCACCGCATCAATCGCCTGCTGAGCGTCTTTGAGAGAGGAAAAGGCTATTTGACCGACAAAATAAAGTTTGTAAAGCTCTTGCGATTTGTTGACTAAAGTGACTTCTTGAACGGTCACACCTTCATACGTAAACGGCTTGGCATATTTTTCAAAATACTCGCGGGCCTCATCAACGGTCTGGATCCCCTTTAAGATGCGGGTTTCAAGTACCCCATCGCTGGAGCCGGTCACCACGGAAAATAAAGAGTTCCAGCCATCTTCCCTTTGCTGAATGAGGATAAAATCCAGGCAATCATAAGTGGGATATTTGAGCCGCAGCTCGTGAGATATATAGAAGCCGCTTTGAAATCCGGAAAGCGCGGGCGCTTTCGGATCAGAGGATTCTTCGGAATTGGCTTGAGCATGTGAACATAGAAGGAAAAGAGAGAGGAAGACAGCAATAATCCTTGCCGCTTTTTTACCCGGAACTTGATCCATCAAGGGGTTTGAGCACGAATCCATAAACCGTCCAGGGGGGACTATTCCTTTCAAAGTCCTAAAACATCTTGCATGTTATATAGGCCGTGCTTCTTATCCGAAATAAAGCGAGCGGCCCGAAGCGCTCCTTGAGCAAATGCGTCACGGCTTGATGCCCGGTGTGTTACCTGAAGCATTTCCCCCTGCGTCATAAAAGAAAGCGTATGCTCTCCGGGAATATCTCCGCCTCGAAGCGCGTGAATGCCGATGCTGCCCGCCTTCCGCTCTCCGGTGAAACCCTTGCGACCATAGACGGCCTCCCGGTCTAAATCCACTTTTCTTGCTTTTGCCACGCGTTTGGCAATTTCCAGGGCGGAGCCGCTCGGCGCGTCATTTTTAAACCGATGATGCGTTTCCGTAATCTCGCAATCATAGCTGTCATCTAATCGGGCACCCAGCAATTCAGCCAGCTTGAAGACAAGGTTCATGCCGACACTCATATTGGGCGCCTGAACAATCGCGATTTTTTTGGCGGCCTCTTCAAGCTCGTTCATCTGGGTATGACTCAACCCTGTGGTTCCAATCACCACCGGCTTTTTAGCTTGAACTGCTTCTTGTACATGCTCAAGCGTCGCATCGGGTTGCGTAAAATCAATGAGCACATTTGCGCGGTCGATGATAGCAGAGACATCTGAGGAAATCGATATTTTTTGTTGGCCGCCCGGAATTTTGATCACACTTCCTATTTCCTGCCCCAAACAAGGAGATTGTTTCGATTCAATTGCCCCTACAATTTCAAACGAGGAGTCACGAGCGGCCAGTTCCAGGATCCGGGAGCCCATGCGCCCGGCGGCGCCACAAACAATTAACTGAATGACGGAATTTTTTTCTTTCACAGAGTCTCCTTAAATGAATCCCCCCTCCCCCTCATTTAGAAGGAGAGGGAAAAATTTTCACACCGAGCCCGGATAACACGTTCCGGAGCTTCTCTTTATTGTCTTTCGACATGGGGCAAAGCGGCAAACGATATTGTTCTTCAATTTTACCCATTAGAGCCAGACCGGCCTTCACCGGAATGGGATTGGTTTCGATAAAGAGCACTTTCGCAAGGCCAAACATTTCGAAATGAAGCGCTCGCGCTTCTTCTATATCGCCTTGCAAAAATGCATGAATCATGCGGCGGCTCAAATTGGGAACAATGTTCGCGGTTACAGAAATAGCGCCTTGCGCTCCCAGCGCCATCATAGGCAGTGTGAGCGAATCTTCGCCGGAAAGCACAGTGATGGAGCAGAGGGACAGGATTTGGCTGACTTGATCCAGGCTTCCGCTGGCTTCTTTAATGGCAACGATGGAATCAATTTTTGAAAGGCGTTCCACTGTTTCCGGAGCCAGCGATACACCCGTTCTTCCGGGCACGTTGTAGAGCACTAAAGGAATATCCACTTTTTTAGCCAGGAATTCATAATGCTGAAAAAGGCCTTCTTGAGTGGGTTTATTGTAGTAAGGGGTAACGACCAAAACGCCGTCGCCGCCAATTTTTTTGGCATGACGCACTAAATCCACGGCTTCTTCGGTATTATTCGAACCCGCGCCGCAAATAACGGGACGCCGGCGATTGACATATTCCACCACAAAGGACAGAACGGATTTGTGCTCCTCATGCGTCATCGTGGAAGATTCACCCGTGGTGCCGCACGGAACAATTCCGTCCGTTTCATTCTCCAGATGGAAATCAATTAATTTCTTAAGCGCGGTAAAATCGATTTCCCCGTTTTTGAACGGCGTTACCAAAGCAACGATAGAACCTTTAAACATCTAATTCCCCCTTAAAAATAAAACCGGCTTTGCCTTCCAAGTACACTTCGGCCGGAAATCCTTTCTTCATCGTAAAATACACGCGAAGTACCTCACCGCCCCGTGTGAGCACTTTGACCGGAGATTGTACTCCATGTTCTATTGCTGAGACAACACTGGAAGCGCTCACGCCCGTGCCGCAAGCCAGAGTTTCGTCTTCCACCCCGCGTTCATAGGTTCTCACCGTAATATGATGGACACCGTCTACTTGAACAAAATTTACATTCGCCCCGCGAGGGGCAAATGCCTGATGCGTACGAATGACGCGGCCGATGGCCCGCACAGGATAACCCTCCACCTGTTTTGGGAAATACACCACGTGGGGAACTCCCATGTTGATAAAAGCCACTTTAAATTTCCGGCCTTCTACGTTGATTGAAACAGGAAAACGAAAATCCCGGGGCTCGGTCAGTTTCACTTTGATTCGGACGCCGTGAATCTCGCAACCGATGATTCCTGCGGGGGTTTCCATTTTGAATGGAGCTTTCAAGCCTAAAATTTTCTGCGCAAAAAGCGTGATGCAGCGCGAACCATTGCCGCACATCTCGGC
>JACQQR010000212.1 GCA_016206875.1 Candidatus Omnitrophota bacterium | reverse complement strand
AGTTTCGCGGCCCCTCTCCCTCGCGAGAGGGAGAGGGATTAAGGGTGAGGGTGGGTGGCGAAAAGGGCACGAAATTTCAAACCCTCACCCCTTCCCCTCTCCCTTAAAAGGGAGAGGGGCCGCGTGGAAGAGACAATAGCCTTTGCTTACTTCAGAATGCCTAAATAATTACGAATTTTTTGCCTGCTTCACCCACTCCCGAACGGGGATATAGGAAGGGCAAACGGCAGAGCAATTTCCGCATTCAACACATATCTCGGGAGAGTAATTTTGCGCTGCTGTCCATTTCTGCTCGCAAGCCTCAAGCATAATGGCGGCGGGATTGAGCGATACCGGGCAAACCGGAATGCAGTCGCCGCAGCGGATGCAGGGCCCGGCTTCTCTCATAGAAACTTCTTCTTTCGGCAAAGCAAGAATTCCGTTTGTCGAGGCAATCACCGGCACGTCTAAAGAATCTTGAGCCACCCCGGTCATCGGCCCGCCCATTAAAACAGAAGCTGGAAATCGCAAAAATCCTCCGTGCGATTCAATCAAATCCTTAAAGGAAACGCCCAATCTCGCCCAAACGTTTTGCGGCTGCATCAGGCAGGAGCCGGCCAAAGTCACTACGCGTTCCATGAAGGGTTTATGCCACTTCACCGCTTCATAGGTAGCAAAGGCGCTGGCCACATTCAGGATAGAAATCTCCGAACCGAAAGCGGCCTGAAGCTGCGCGGGGTAAGCTTGGGGAAAAATATCTTCCAACCAAACTAAACGGATTCGGGAAATTTTATGTGTGAAAATCTTACTGGCAAAAAGCTCGTAACATTCACGGTTATGCTTGGAGACGGCAATGATGCCTTCACAAGCCCCCGAAGCGCGAATCATCCACTCCAGCCCTTTTAAAATTTCCACCGGCTTACACATCATCAGAAGCTGGTCGGCGGTGATATAAGGCTCGCATTCCGAAGCGTCCAAAACAAGGGCTTGACGCGCGATGCCGGCTAAAACGGAAAATAATCCTGCCCCGCCGCGGCCTAAATCTTCAAGTCCGGACTCGCGAAAAATTTCCAAAAGTTCCGAAGCGGAAAAAGATGCTATTTCCGCTTCGGTCCGCTCCTGGCCGATGAGAGCAAACAAAGTGTCTGCTCTATCTGATTCAATTTCAATGGCCGGCGCAAATCCCAATAGAGGATGCGCTTTTTCACTCATGTCTATCACCTCGCCGCTCACAGAAGAAAAAACCGTCCTCTCGCCTTCCGCAATTTTCTGCCCGCGCAATACTTTCTGGCCCAATGAAACGCAGGGCAGAGCCTCTGTGTGATTGAGCCCAACGAGAGGGATAGTGATTTTTTGAGGCAAACGGCCGAGGCGAATTCCCGGCTCCAGGAGAGTTTGTTCTTTACGGAGATCGAGTGTAAGCCCCTGGTTTTTTTTCATATGAATCATCCCCTCTCCGGAGGGGTGCCTCCGCGAATAGAGGGGAACGGCAAAAAGCGCCATTTAAGGATGGTCCACAAAATTTTAACGCCGTGTTGCCACCGGATTTTTTTACCCTCTGAATAAATTCTGGGGTGATATCTGATAGGCACTTCACAAATTGTGTATCCACGCCTGAGTGATTTACAGATCAGCTCATTGTCGAATGCAAAATCCTTTGCCTCAACAGGAATGGTTAGAGCAACTGTTCGAGTAAACGCCTTATAACAGCCTTCATAGTCGGTAAATTTTCGGCCAAAGAGGAAATTAGTGAGCCAAATAATCATTAAATTGCCCACAAAATGGCTGAAGAACGGATCACCGTTTTTCGTGAAAAATCTCGGCTTTTCAGTTAAAAAACGCGAACCCATCACTACATCGCAGGCGCCTTCCGCCAAAGGACGAATCACCTTCTCATAATCTTCAGGGTCATATTCCAAGTCTGCATCCTGAATCAGAATGATATCCCCCGAGGCTTTGGAAATTCCCGTGGTAATCGCCGCCCCCTTGCCGTGATTGCGCTCGTGCAGAACCGGACAAACGCCCTCCAAACCCTTCAAAATATTTCTTGTCCCGTCTCCAGAGGCGTCATCCACCACGATAATTTCTTTTTCGATGCCCGGTACAATCACTTTTTGGACCCGTCGCACAATCTCCGCAATATTTTTTTCTTCGTTGAATGCCGGAATGATAACGGATACTTTTTTTGTTGCGGTGGCTATAGATTGCATCGTACGCCTTAACTCCTTATCCAACCTCCGGCAATGACGGCATCCCCTTCATAAAACACAGCCGCTTGGCCGGGGGTTACGGCTTCTTGGGGCACATCGAACAATACCCGGGCGCATTCCGGAACCTCATGGCCTTGAGCATCACAGACAATTTCCGCACCGGACGGCGGGTGGGCAGAACGAATTTTCACTTCAGCGCGAAAGCGGCCCGTGCGCGGCGCTTGATGCCAATGAAGCGGCGAGACGGCAAACGCTTGTGTGCTTACCTCGGATTTGTCGCCCACAATCACTTCGTTGGCGGAAGGCCGGATGGCGATGACATACAGCGCATTTTTATGAGCTACACCCAATCCCCGCCGCTGGCCAATGGTGTAGCGGAAATAACCCGAGTGGGTACCGATTGTCTCTCCACTGGAATTTTTGATGGCCCCCGGCTTGCCTTTTAGTTCAAAGTGTTTCTCCATAAATCCCGCATAATCGTTCTCCGGAATGAAACATATTTCCTGGGAATCAGGCTTGGCGTACACCGAAAGGCCGGCTCGTTGAGCTAATCGCCGCACTTCTTCTTTTTGAAGCTCTCCAACCGGCAAAAGAAGGTGCTCCAGCTCTTCCTGTTGTTGCGGGAATAACACATAGGATTGATCTTTGTGGGAATCCAACCCGCGCCGGATGAAATAGCGGCCGGAATTTGTATCATGGCCTACGCGCGCATAATGTCCCGTGGCCATGTAATCAAAGCCCAACGACTTCGCGCGCTTCCAGAACCCGCCCACTTTGATTTTCTCATTGCACGCAATGCAGGGATTCGGCGTGCGGCCGGCTTTATATTCCTCCACAAAATAATCAATCACATCGCGCTTAAAATCATTTTCGAAGTTTAAAACATAATAAGGAACGCCTAACGCCATGGCCACTGAGCGCGCATCGGAGACGCCGCGCGTGCCGCAGCAAGCGTTGGTATTTTTCTCATCGCAATCGTTGGGGGCCCAGGTGCGAAGCGTGGCTCCTGTGACTTCGTAGCCTTGCTCCTGTAATAAATAAGCGGCGACTGAGCTATCCACCCCTCCCGACATTGCCACTAACACTTTTTTTGCCATGTGTACAGCTTCTTTCTCCCTGTAGCGATGCTACTCAACAATCGCGTCTATATTCACGCACTCTTCAATCACTTGTTTCAAATTGCCGAATTGCAAATTCTCCACATCCAGTTTTGGAATGTGAGGCACCATGCCCAACACCGGCACCCGGCTCAAATCAGAAATAATTTTAGGGCTGGTTTGCTCATCCAGGCCCAAATCGCTTTCCCGGAAATTGTTGAAAATAATTCCTGCCACATTCAGGCCGCGCGATTTTGCCGCTTCAATCGTAAGGAGGGTATGATTGATAGTGCCCAGTTTAGTGCGCGAAACAATGAGCACGGGAAGCTGAAATTCCCGGATTAAATCGGAAACAAAATAACTTTCTGTGAAAGGAACCATCAGCCCCCCGATGCCCTCCACAATCACAAAGTCAAAGTGCTCATGCAATTCTTCGTAGGCGCGCAATATTTGCGAGGTATCTATGCTTCTTCCCTCTGCGCGCGCGGCAGCCAGCGGGGCTAACGGATTGCGAAAACGGATGGGATTGACCGTCTCACGGTTCGTATCTTCGCCGCCGGCCTCGAGCAAAAATAAAGTATCGGAGCTTACAAGCTCTTGTCCGCGAGAAAAACAGCCGGTAGCCACGGGCTTCATCACACCCACCCGGCGCTTTTTAGCACGAAGGACAAGGGTCAAGCCTGCGGCGATTACTGTCTTACCCACTCCCGTATCTGTGCCGATAATGAATATGCCTTTTTTCATAGGGTGAATCTGTCATTATAAGAATCCCGGCTCCGGCTGGGAAGCCTTTTATCACGCAACTTCATGCGAGGGACTGCCCCCTCCTCGGATCTTATGGAACTTCTGATAATACTTTTAGTTGCAGCGCTTGTCCGCGCCCCTTTTATTCTTCTGGGCACAAACTATATTGATTTGGACGAAGCCACTTTCGGCCTGATGGCCAAGCGCATTCTAGAAGGTGAAATTCCCCTCTTCTTCACGGGCCAATCTTACTGCGGAAGCTTAGCCGCATTTGTTCTCACCCCTTTTCTAGCCTTATTTGGCCACACCGGATTCGCTTTAAAATTAGGCAGCCTCACTTTCTTTCTGGCATTTCTCTCCGTCAATTATGCCCTGATGAAACGCATTGCCTCAAGACCCGTAGCTGTATTCACCTCCTTATTTTTTATCGTGATGCCTCCTGCGCTTTTCCAGATGTCGTTAAAAGTTTGGGGCTGCCATAGCGAACTTTGGGTGTTTTATGCCGCGCTGCTTTTACTTCTGGCCAAATATTTTGACGGGCCCCAGCATTTTTTCTCTGAAAAAATTTTATTCTGGATCGGATTTTTTGCGGGCGCAGGGCTTTGGTTAAGCGAGTTGTACCTGCTTTTTCTCATTCCCATCCTTCTTTATTTTTTTCTCAGGTTCCGCTCGCATCAGGAAGAATCCGCGGCCGGCTGGCTTTACAATCTCTTTTGGCTGAAACATTTTCGCCTTCCCGGCCTGCTAAGAAGGGCACTGATTGGCTGGCATTTCCTGCTTGTGACTATTTTTCTCATGCACACCGCCGCCATTTTTTTGGCGGATAGTTCCTGGATGAATCAACCGCTTGGGGCTGCCTTATTAAAAAAACTAGGCGCCGTACCCCCGTTTCAAATCAAGATGCTCAAAAAAATCTTGCTTATGCTTTTTGCCGAAGCCGGGCTGGTCACATTTCTGCATTCCGCTCTCTTTTCTAAATTGCTTGTACTCAGAAACGGAGGGGCCGTCATAGTGGGTGTATCGATAGGCCATCTGCCGGCGATCCTGTTCAACCTTCTAGGAGGCGAAGGCCTGCGGATATTTCACAAATCAGGCGCTCTCGCCGCGGGCGAGTGGTCCGCAAGAGCCGGCGCTTTATTTGGAACCACTCTTCCCCAGCTCATCTTGGGGAGAACGGATCCGGCGGCATGGTGTTTGGCTGGAATTATCTTCATCGCTGTTTGCGCAACCGTGGTTTACTTTCGAAAAGATTTTAAAATTTTATACCATCCCGAACGGGGCCGGCAGCCTTCTTACCTCTGCCTTTTTTTTCTGATGGCCGTATGCATTGTATTAGGCAATATGCTGAGCACACTTGCCGCTATGCGTTATGTAGCCCCCGTGTATCTCGCACTGGCGCCTATCTTGGGTTATTTTTTCGGGCAAATTCTTTGGCGGGGCCGGCTGAAAATTTTATCGATTCTTTTATCCGTTTCCATACTTGGATATTTCCTAATCAGAATCTATCACGTGTATGAAGGCATTCCGAAAAACCACGCACAAAATTATTATGAAATTATAGACTCATTAGAAGCTCGGGGAATTCAGGGCGGATATGCCCGCCGTGATTTATCTCAAATTCTGACCTATTTATCCGGAGAAAAAATTGTTTTTTCTTCGTATGCCGGCACCGACAGGTACATTCCCCATGAGCAATTTGTAGGCACACTCGCAGAAAAGGCCTACGTGTTTGAACCGGGGGATAGCTCCGATGCGGCATTCCGAGAAAACGAGACATTCACCGGAAAAGTCAGAGAGCGCAAAGAAATTGGCTCTCATGTAGTGTATTGGGTAAGCGAAGAAACGGACTCCATCCGGGACAATCTCCCTTATTCCCCGAAACACAGGAAATTTCCTATTCAGATTTATTTGAATCAATAAAAGAGAAGAGGAGATAGGAGATAGGAGATAGGAGATAGGAAAAGCCTTTGTTTTTCTCCCTCCTATCTCCTATCTCCTATCTCCTCAGTACTCT
>JACQQR010000204.1 GCA_016206875.1 Candidatus Omnitrophota bacterium | reverse complement strand
TGGTGGGGGAGGATTTGCGATGAACCGTAGAGCGCCAGTGCACCAGAGCACCGGCGCACCAGTACACCAGTCATCGGGAATAACAGGATTTTCCTGGTGCACTGGTGTTCTGGTGCTCTTTTTTTTGTTGCCTCTTCTTGGAGGCTGTAAGCCCAATTCGCCCTTTTCCGATTCCGGAAATTCGAGTTCTGCGCAAGAAAAGCCGCTCTATCGATGTCCCATGCATCCCCATATTATTTCCGACAGACCGGGCAAATGCCCCATTTGCGGCATGGATTTAGTTTTAGTGGAAAAAGGCCAAAGACAGGCGCGGCCGGCAGGGGTCAGTGATTCAGCACATGCCGAAGTGTTCGTGAGTCCCGAGCGCCAGCAGCTGATTGGCGTACGCACAACGAAAGCGGAAAATCGCGAACTTACTTTAACCGTGCGGGCGGTAGGACGTATCGCCTACGACCCGGAACTCTATAACACACTGGTTGAATATAAAGAAGCGTTGGCGAATTTTGAAAAAGTAAAAGCCAGCCCGATGGTTGGTGTGCGAGAGCGCGCCGAAGCCCTGGTCCGTTCTTCCGAGCTTCGATTAAAATTACTGGGTATTGGCTTTGAAGATATCGATCAATTTTTAGACGCCAGCCACTCGGGCCTTTTGCTGCCTGAAACCATTGTTTGGGTGTATGCAGATATTTATGAATATGAAGCCGGTTTGGTGAAACCCGATCAGACGGCGGACATTTCTTCTCCGGCCCTGCCGCATGCACAATTTCAAGGTACGGTGAAAACCGTAGATCCCATTTTAAATGCGGCTACGCGAACGCTTCGTGTGCGAATCGCCGTGGAAAATAAAGAAAAATTGCTGAAGCCGGAAATGTTCGTGGATGTAAAAATCAAAATTCCGCTGGGGACGCGCCTTGCGATTCCCGAAGAGGCCGTAGTGCGCTCGGGCGAGACGCCGCTTGTCTTTCTTTCGCGCGGTGACGGGCATTTTGAGCCTAGAAAGGTGCGCTTGGGTTACGAAGCCGCCGGTTGGTACGAAGTGTTGGACGGGCTCGAGGCCGGAGATACAGTTGTAAACTCAGCCAACTTCTTAATCGACTCTGAGTCACGGCTTCAGGCGGCGGTGAAAGGATTTAAAAGTGCTGAGTCCTGAGTGCTGAGTCCTGAGTAAAAAATCTCAGCACTCAGAACTCAGGACTCAGCACTCAGCACTCAGGACTGTTTTTATGATCACCAAAATCATTGAATTTTCGGCCCGGAACAAATTTCTGGTTCTTTCCTTTACGGCTGTGGCCTCACTCGCCGCCGTCTGGTGCTTGAACAATATCCGCCTGGATGCCATTCCCGACCTTTCCGATACGCAAGTCATTGTCTATTCTCGCTGGGACAGAAGCCCCGACATTATGGAAGATCAAGTGACTTATCCCATTGTCACCTCTCTCCTGGGAACCCCGCGTGTTAAGGCTGTTCGCGGGTTTTCTGACTTCGGATATTCCTACGTGTATGTGATTTTTCAGGATGGCACCGACATTTATTGGGCGCGCAGCCGCGTCTTGGAATATTTAAGCAAAATTCTGCCAAAACTTCCCGAAGGAGTTGAGACGCAGCTTGGCCCGGACGCCACAAGCGTGGGCTGGGTGTATCAGTACGCGCTTGTGGATGAAACCGGACGAACAGATTTAGCCGGCCTTCGCTCCATTCAAGACTGGTATTTGCGCTATTTGCTGCAATCGGTTCCCGGCGTGGCCGAAGTGGCTTCTATAGGGGGGTTCACCAAGCAATATCAGGTGAATGTAGATCCTAACCGGCTCTTGGCTTATAACATTCCCATCACCGATGTGATTCGGGCCATCCGTGACGGAAACAATGACGTAGGCGGGCGGCTGGTGGAATTTTCCGGAGCCGAGCATATGGTGCGCGGCCGCGGGTATTTGAAATCGGTGGATGACATTGAAAATATTGTAGTGGGCACGCAGGGACATTCCGGCACTCCTGTGCTGGTGAAAAATATAGCCAACGTGCAAATCGGCCCGGATATACGGCGCGGCGTGGCCGAGCTGGATGGAAAAGGCGACACGGTAGGCGGCATTATTGTGATGCGCCACGGCGAAAATGCCTTGCATGTGATCTCGCGCGTGAAGCAAAAACTAAAGGAAATCGAGCCTACGCTTCCGGAAGGCGTAAAAATCGTGGAAGTATACGACCGATCGGATCTTATTCATCGGGCTATTGACACCTTACAGCACACGCTCACAGAAGAAGTGGTGATTGTGAGTTTGGTGATTCTCGTTTTTCTCTGGCATGTCCCTTCGGCCATTGTGCCGATTCTTACCATTCCCATTTCCATTTTGCTCACTTTCATTCCCATGTATTTGATGGGCATTACCTCAAACATCATGTCGCTGGCGGGCATTGCCATTTCTATCGGCGTGCTGGTCGACGGCGCTATTGTGGAAGTGGAAAATGCGTACAAGCGCTTGGAACAGTGGCAGAGAGGAGGCCGCAAAGGCGATTACCATGAAGTGCGGCTCAATGCGTTCAAGGAAGTTGGGCCTTCTGTGTTTTTCTCTCTTTTAGTGATTGCCGTTGCCTTTATTCCGATTTTTACTTTGCTGGACCAAGAAGGCCGCATGTTCAAACCTTTGGCTTTCAGTAAAAATTTTGCGATGGCTATAGCGGCTCTTCTGGCGATTACGCTGGACCCGGCGATGCGCATGCTCTTTACGCGCATGGACGCATTCACATTCCGCCCGCGCTGGCTTGCGGCCGTTTCAACTTCTGTGTTGGTGGGAAAATATTATCCCGAGGAGCGGCATCCGATAAGCCGCATGCTTTTCCGCGTTTATGAGCCCGCGGTGCGCGCCGTGCTCCGGTTTAAGAAAACAACGATTGTGACCGCGGTTTGCTTGATGCTTGCCACCATCCCGATTTACTTCAAGCTGGGCTCGGAATTTATGCCGCCGCTCAATGAAGGAAGCATTCTTTATATGCCCACGGCGCTTCCCGGCATGTCGGTTACTGAGGCAAGCCGCGTGCTTCAGATTCAGGATAAATTGCTGCGGAAATTTCCTGAAGTCAAAAGCATATTCGGAAAAGCGGGCCGTGCAGAAACGCCCACAGATCCCGCGCCCTTTTCTATGATTGAAACCACGATTGTGCTCAAACCGGAGTCCCAGTGGCGCCGGGTGCCGCGCAGTTGGCCGGCCTGGTTTCCTTTGGCGGCACGGGAATTTCTTTCCGCATTATTTCCCAAGCGCCCCATTCGATATGAAGAGCTGATTGCGGAGATGGACAGCGTGCTCAAATTGCCGGGAATTCCCAATATCTGGACTATGCCCATCAAAAATCGCATCGATATGCTCTCTACCGGCATGAGAACGCCGGTGGGCATCAAAGTGTTGGGTCCCGATGTGCGTGAAATCCAAAAAATCGGCGAGGAGCTGGAAGGCGCACTCAAACAAGTTCCGGGCACGCGCAATGTATTCGCCGAGCGCGCGGGAGGCGGCTACTTTTTGGATTTTGTGCTCGACCGCCGCCAGCTGGCACGCCACGGGCTTTCCATAGCCGATGCCGAGACGCTGATTACTTCCGCCATCGGAGGCGAAAATATCACCACAACCATAGAAGGGCGCGAGCGCTATCCCGTCAACGTGCGCTACGCCCGCGAATTCCGCGACAATATCGAAAAATTAAAACGTGTGCTCGTCCCGGTTCCAAACGGCGCTCATGTGCCGCTTACGCAAATTGCCGAAATCCGCACGCTGGAAGGCCCGTCGATGCTGCGCAATGAAAACGGTTTACTGGCCGGGTACGTGTACGTGGATATTGCCGGCAAGGATGTGGGCTCGTATGTGAGCGGCGCCAAAAAATGGGTGGAGGAGAAAGTGAAAGTGCCGGCGGGTTATTCGTTGGTTTGGAGCGGCCAGTACGAAAATATGCTTCGTGTGCGTGAGCGCCTTAAAATGGTGCTCCCGCTCACTTTATTTATCATTATTTTTCTTCTTTATCTCAACACGAAATCTGCGGTAAAAACCGGCATTGTAATGCTGGCCGTGCCGTTTTCCTTGATCGGGGCGATTTGGCTGATTTATTGGCTGGGTTATGAGATGTCGATTGCCGTGTGGGTGGGCATGATTGCGCTCATGGGTCTGGATGCCGAGACGGGGGTGTTCATGCTGCTTTATTTGGACTTGGCTTACCAAGAAGCGGTCAAGCG
>JACQQR010000203.1 GCA_016206875.1 Candidatus Omnitrophota bacterium | reverse complement strand
ATCCCTCTCCCTCTCGCGAGGGAGAGGGGCCGCGAAACTCGAGCGGGCTAAACAATTACCTTTGTCTTAATAATAACACAAAATATGTATTTATGTATATTTGTATTTTTGTTTTTTGTTAACACACGAAGACGGCGACACCGTGGGCGTCACTACTATGGCATAACAAAATCGGGGGAGGGGGAAAAGAGTGCAGAAGATGCTATCCTTACTGTAGAAACAAGGACGGCCATCTATGAATGCCTGGTTCTGCGCACTTTCTGCGGTTGCAATTTTTCTGCTTTGTATCTTGTTGTGGGCGAGCCGTCGCCTTTTCCAGACCCGCACGGAACTGGAGCAAACCCGCATCCGATTGATGCAGTCCGATCGGCTGGCCACTATCGGAAAACTCGCCAGTATGATCAGCCATGAATTCCGCAATGAACTGGGCGTGATGCGAAACGCCGCCTATTTCATCAAAATGAAGCTGCTGGATGCGCAGGAGAAAGATGAAAAAGTTATTCAGCATGTGGAGATTCTTGAAGAGCGCATTCGAGAAACCGACCGCATTATCGAAAATATCATCACATTTTCAAAAACCCGCCAGCCTAATTTTGCCCCAACCGGCGCGGCAGAATTAATTTATTCCACCATTGGGCGCATGAAAATTCCGCCGCATATCAAAGTGACAACGGAACTTGAGCCGGACCTGCCCGAGTTTATGGCCGATGAACTGCAGATTTCTATGGCGTTAATGAATATTATTTTAAATGCCATCCAGGCCATTGGGGAGCGCCCGGGCTGGGTGCGGATTACTGCCGGACGGCATCGCGGCGGAATGCTTGGCATTACCGTAGGAGACGATGGACCCGGTATCCCTGAAAAAAATCTGGAACATCTTTTCGAGCCGCTATTTACGACAAAGGCCCGGGGAGCGGGTTTGGGCCTGGCCACCGCTCAAATGTTAATTGAAAGCCATGGTGGTATGATTCATATAGAGAGCAAATTAGGCCGGGGAACCACGGTGGGAATCAAGCTGCCTTTAGCCCGCATCAAACAAAAGGCGGCGTAATTGCGAAGGAGGGCATAGCTATGACGCTTTCCAATCGGGAAAAAGTTGATATTGCTGCGTTTGTGCAACACATCACGCAGGGCTTGAAGCTGGCGTTTCCTCAAAAAGATATTCAATTTTCTGATGAAATGGCCCAAAAAGAAAGCGGCGCTTGGGTGACTCCCGACAAATTGAAAAGCGCGCTTAATCCCTTGTTCACCTTTGCCGCAGAGCATGTAATGGCCGGGAAAACGCTTCATGTGCATGTGTCCGGGTCTGAAAAATATATACGCATCGAAATTGCCGGCGCCGATTTTTC
The DNA here is from genome assembly GCA_016206875.1 of Candidatus Omnitrophota bacterium. Classification (GTDB taxonomy): domain Bacteria; phylum Omnitrophota; class Omnitrophia; order Omnitrophales; family JACROU01; genus JACQQR01. The sequence goes on along the minus strand of JACQQR010000203.1, from coordinate 1,268 downwards.
AACGGTAAGGCAGCAAATAGGAAGTTTTCTACAGGAAGAAAACGAAAACGCAGAAGTGATGCCCGTCTCTAACCCGCAGGAAAAATGGCCGGACAGGCTTCGCGAAGTTCTGGATTTTCATCGGGCTAAAATATGGATGGAGGAGAGCGGGGAAGGGCAGCAGTGCGTCATTGCCTTGCCGCGTGATTTGCGCAAAAAAGTGAAAGTGGTGGTGGCTGACGACAATCCGGGCATTTGCCGTACCCTGCAGGACATTCTCTCCGAGAAAGAATATGAAGTGGACACGGTGAAAAATGGCTATGAGCTCATCGCCTACTTGCGCGAGAACTCGCCGCGCGTGGTGATTCTGGATTTAATGATGCCGGAGAAAGACGGCACGGAAGTGTTCAACACGATTCGTAATATTCAATCCGGAGCCAAAATCATTATTTACACCGGTTTCCACCGGTTCGAAAATTCACCGTACGCCAAAAATGCGGAGCGATTTTTGATTAAGGATGAGAATCCGGAAAAATTGATCCAGGCAATTGAGGAACTGAGTTAAAAGTCCCCTCTTGCTAGAGAGAACCGGCCCACCTTAATTTCCTTCTTGCCGCCTCTGCGGCCTCCAGCGCTTCTTCCACGCTTTTTGCCACGGCCGTGATGTGCCCCATCTTGCGCTTGGTTTTTGCTTCCTCTTTTCCGTATAAATGAAAATGAATACGGGGATCGCCAAGCATTTTATCCACGCCTATAAGCCGGTTTCCTTTGCCTGTGCCCAGCACATTCACCATCACCGCCGGATTTTGAAGCAAAGGCAGGCCAAGCGAAAGCCCGCAAATGGCGCGAAGCTGCTGTTCAAATTGAGACACCGGGCAGGCGTTGATCGTGTAATGTCCGGAATTGTGAGGCCGGGGGGCAATTTCATTCACCAGAATCTCGTCTTTCTCGAGCAAAAACATCTCCACGCAAAAAACACCTACAATGTCCAGATGAAGCGCGACGGTCTCGGCGATTTTTCTGGCCGTATTTTGCGCGCGGCGGGAAATACGCGCCGGCACAATCGCGGTATCCAAAATGTTATCGATGTGCATGTTTTCTGAAACCGGATACACCACTACATTGCCTTCCACGTCGCGGGCGGCGATTATGCTGAGTTCCTTTAAGAAAGGAATTTTTTTCTCCCACACGAGCGGGTGGCGTTTCATGGAATTAAAAACTTTCAGCGCCTGGCTCTTGTCGCGCACGATGCATTGGCCTTTGCCGTCATAGCCTCCGTGCACGGTCTT
>JACQQR010000202.1 GCA_016206875.1 Candidatus Omnitrophota bacterium | reverse complement strand
GCCCCTCTCCCTTCCGCCGAAGGCGAGAAAGGGAGAGGGATTAAGGGTGAGGGTTTAGCCGGCGGCCACACCCTCACCCCGGCGCTTCGCGTCCAGCCCTCTCCCTCTGCTTCGCGAGGGAGAGGGGCAGCAGCTACGCTCTTGTACCCGGCTGGATGGGCCTCAGTAGGAGAAAGCAATGAAATTGTTTTTTGCAGGTTTGACGCTGTTCTTGTCGGGCACTTTTTTATTTGCTGCTTTGGTTTCGGCCGAGGCGAAATCAGAAAACCAAATTTCTTCGCAGGCGGCTTGGGCATCGCAGCCTTCGCCTGAGAATTCTACAGAAGATGTGAAGCGGACGGAACGCGAGCTGCAGCATATGCTGGCTGCTAATCAAAAATTACGGCAAGAGTATGAAGAACGAATGAGGCAAGTAGAGCAAATCACGGCCCAGGCTAAAGTGCATCAGCGAATTCTCAATCAGTTGAAGACCCAAATTTCTCCGGGCGCTTCAGTTACGGAGCAGGCTTTACGGCAAGAGAAAATCCGATTGATTGCCGAACAAACCAGAAAAAATCAAGAACTGCTTAGTTCCCTGGAATCCCCAAAACAAAAGCGGCAATCTTCTTAATCATGTCCGCCATTCACTTTTTTAGTCCTCAATTAAAAAATGAAAATCTTCCCACAATGTTTATCGACTGTGCCGAAGGAAGTCTGACAAAGGTCGCTCTTCGCTATAAACAAGCCGGGCAATGGCTTGATATTTCTTATGCGGACTTCTTACAAAATGTATTTCGTCTGTCGACTGCGCTGAGACAGCGAGGGGTGAAGAAGGGACATCGGGTAATCATTCTTTCTGAAAATCGCCCGGAATGGTTTTGCGCGGATTTGGCCGCCTTAGCCTTAGGGGCTATCACCGTTCCTTTATACGCCACAAGCTCGCCGAAAGAATGCTCTTACATTATTCAGGATTGTGAGGGCGACACTCTTTTTATTTCCACGCAAGAGCAATTCAATCGTCTCGGGGAGGAATTGGCGTTGTGCCGGAAACTGCGTCACATCATTTCGTTCGATGACTTTTCAAATGACAAAATAGAAAGTATTGCCGCGATTGTAAAGGGAATGAATATCAATGAGGAGGAAATCAAAAAGTGGAAGGAAGAAGCAGGAAAAATCAAACCGGAAGATTTGGCCACGTTTATTTACACATCTGGCACTACAGGCACGCCCAAGGGGGTGATGCTTACGCATCATAATTTAATGTCGAATTGCGTGGCTGCTTCCCGCGCTATTTCGATTGATCGAAATGACACGCTGTTATCCATTCTTCCTCTCAGTCATGTGTTTGAACGTCTTGCGGGTTTTTATCTACAGCTATACACCGGTACTACAGTAGCGTTTGCCGAAAATATGAAAACGGCGGCGCAAAATCTTCTAGAGATTAAACCGACGGTGATGGATGCCGTGCCGCGATTTTTCGAAAAGCTTCATGAGAATATTTATACGGAGATCAACCGGCGTGGTGTCTTGGCAAAATTATTGTTTTCACTCGGAATCCGGATGGGTAGAAAAGTTTCACAACGAATTTGTTCCGGAGAAACAGTTCCCGCGTATCTGAAGTTTCTTGAGCATCTCTTTGATGCGCTGATTTTTCAAAAGATCAGACAAAAGCTGGGCGGCCGAGTGCGTTTTTTTATTTCCGGCGGCGCGCCTCTTTCAAAAGATTTGGCCGAATTTTTTCATGCCATGGGCATTTTAATTTTGGAAGGCTATGGGCTTACGGAAACATCGCCCGTTATTTCTGTGAACCGTGAGAACCGATTCCGATTTGGCACCGTAGGCATTCCCATAGACGGTGTGGACGTGAAGATCGCCCAAGACGGGGAAATATGCGTCAGGGGCCCGAATGTGATGAAAGGATATTACAAAAACGAAGAAGCCACGCGCCAAGTCATTCAAAACGGCTGGTTTTGTACGGGAGATATCGGTTACCTGGATGCAGACGGTTTCCTTCACATTACCGATAGAAAAAAAGATTTAATCAAAACTTCCGGAGGAAAATTTGTTTCCCCTCAATTAGTGGAGCGTTGCCTTGTTTCGACGGATTGGGTGGCCCAGGCCTTTGTTTTCGGAGATCAGAGAAAATTTGTTGTGGCGCTTGTGGTGCCCGATTTTTCACTGCTTGAAGCGTACGCTAAAGAACATGGCATTGCTGATACCAGCCGCGGCAACATAGTCCATCATCCTCAAATTGTGAAATGTATGGATGAAAAAATACAGAACGCGCAAAAAGATTTAGCAGAATATGAACGGGTGAAATATTTTTCCATATTG
>JACQQR010000205.1 GCA_016206875.1 Candidatus Omnitrophota bacterium | reverse complement strand
GGCTGGTTAGTCAGCGTGGTATTGGTAATAATCGAAACTACCGGCGGCACGGTGTCCGGTGCCCAAACGCCATATTCCATAGTAATCACGCCCGGCGTACCTGCGGGTAATCTCGAATTTCTCTGCGCCTTAAACCAAATTTGTTTGATATGCGCAATGTCCAGCTCACCCACAAGGCGGCTCATATCTGCTTCATAAAAACCCGTTTGATTGGCTTCGATTCCAGAGAAAATAATCGCGGCAGTTTTTCCCTGATTATCCTCCACTTTTATTTCAAAGTTCCGCACCGTACCGGAAAGGGCAAAGCCTAAAAGCGGAGTCCGGGAAAAATCATAGCTTTCATCTTGGGTCGTATCAGGGCGATCAAAAATTAATAAGGACCCCGATATATTCTTGTTTCTCAGGTTTTGATAGCTAATCTCTACCTTGCGTTCCCCAATGATTCGGGTAATGACCCCCGGTTTTTGATCATCCAAGATCTCAGGCTCCCGGCCCGGAATGAAACCCTCAAGCGTTTTTATCTGGCGCTCATGCTCGGTGAATGCGCTGCGGGTATGGTTATAAAGCCCTTGAGTAAAGAGCGTGATATACCCATATTTTGCGCCCCCGCTTGTGCCGTCAACGATTACCGAAAACTTCTTAACCTTTGCCCAATCGATGTCGGAGGAAAACTGATTCTTAAAAATTTCAAATACTTGAATTTCCCGGCCGGTTGTATCTGTGTAGTTTAAATACACAGCATCTTTTTTCCCCGTTTCATCCTCCACTTCAAGCCGCGCTTTTCCGCCCGTGGTTTTAATCCCAAAAATCAATGAATCAAACGCGCTCAAATCTTGAGATTTTGTTTTTGGATCCCCCAAGCCGGAAAACCGCATATCCAAGGCGCTAAATGCCTGGCCGCTTGAGCGAATATCAAATTTCATGGTGGCATCCCTAAAGGAAAGACTTGTGATTTGGGTTCCAGAAGCGGAGCCCTGCGCAATTTCTACAATGGGTTCATTGAGAAAATTCGTGGCGTTATACCGGGTAAGCGCAGGGTTTTTCTCAATAATAGTAAATGCGGGCTCATACTTGACTTCGATTTTCTTTGTGACTTCATACCCGTCACTGGTTTTATCCTTTATCTGAAACGCATTCATCCCCACTTCGAGCTCATAAGATTCTCTTTTCTCTACACCTTCCAGTCTATAAATAAGCTCATAATTTTTCTGGCTCGTCTCTAGTGGGGAAATCAATTCAATCGGAGGAAGCGTATTCGTGAGCCGGGTAAAGCCATAGCGTAAAGCAAGACTGGCTACTGCGCCAGCCGGGAGTGCGGAATTTCGTTCAGCGCGGATTTTGATTTCTGATATTTTATCCAATCTTAAACCTGGAACACGGCTCAAATCCACCACATAAAGCCGTTCATAAGCGCTCACTATCGTAGATAAAGAGATTTGGCTCCTTACTCCCGCTTCATCTGTGATCTCAAGTTTTACGTTTTTAACGGTTCCCTGAGCCCAAACGGCAAGAAACGGGTTCTTTGCAAAATCCACATCTCTCACATCAAGCGTAGGTCCATATTTTGCTGCTTGTTTTAATCCATCAAATTCCAAGGAGAACTTTCCCGGCTCTTCAGAAATAATTCTCGAAGAACCGGCATCTTGAATCGCCATGCCCGGCCAATCGCTTTTAAAGGTGTAGCCCAAGCCATCGGATTTAGCGGCCGAACTGCCTTGAATCCCCGAGAAATTGACTTTCAAAGTGCCTTTTTCTTTTCCAGCGCTTGTGTCCCCTCTAGTGGCGAAAAAACTAAGACTTTTAATCTTTGCCCAATCAACGGAAGAAGAAAAGTCTTCTTTGACTACCTCGTAAAGCCGCGAGACATTTCCGCCTGCGCCTATTAAATAAACCACGCTTTTATTGCCGTTTGCGTCTTCAATTTCCAATTGAATCCTTGAAGCATCCGTTCGCAGTCCAAAAGAAAGGCGCGAGAAACTACTTAAATCTTGGAATTCTTTCTTCGGAATCCCGATTCCTTCCCAATTATATATAACACCTACTTTTTCCCCGGCGAGCGCCATTCTTAAATCGTATTGGCCTTCCAGCCAGCCGCTTATGACTCCTGCGTATTTAATGTTTGGACTTTCCGTAACTCCCGCCCACGGCATATCGGGTAGTTGAGTGGCATCCTGCGTTCTAAAGGTCTGGGATTTGGGCGAAATCTGGGCGATGGCTTCGTAGGTTACAT
>JACQQR010000218.1 GCA_016206875.1 Candidatus Omnitrophota bacterium | reverse complement strand
GTCGTCAGTCGTGAGCAAGCTTCCTGACGACCCACGACTGACGACCCACGACCGTATTTCTATCCACTCTTTTCGCGCCGCTTTCATATCCAGCTTTGCCTCGTCGCGCGTGAGCTTAAACCAGCGCACTAGATTGGGGAATTGGCGCTGCTCGCGCGCGTGCGCCAGATCACGGGCGAGAATTTCTTGGCTCAGGTGACGCAGCGTATTTAAATTTTGAGCGAATGATTTTTTGGAGTGTTCGGCATCAAGCGCCAGATAAAGCCGCAGTAGCGAACATAGCATCCTGGGAAAACGGCTAAAACCGGATTCCAAACGCTTTTCTTCATTGGCCAGATAAGATTCAATGTTGGATCTGTGGGTGAATACTTCTTTTAAATGCCGGATTTCTTCGCGGTAAAGTTTTGGATTTTCTATTCCCTCAAATTCGATTCCTCTTCCGTCACCAAACAAAAATAGATCTTCGCTGGTCATCCGTCCCTGGTTTGCCAGCTCTTCAGCAATGCGACGATTTGTTTCCGGATCAGGAGCGAAGCGCAAATTGACTTTGTCCAGCGGACCCAGCGCACCTTCGGAGAGCACTAAATCAAACCCATAGTTTTTTTTGAGGTATTCAAGAATGGCTGCGGTATTTTTTTGCGCGGCGTAATTGGCGTGCGCGTCTTGAATGTGAATAATGAAGGGGTGATGAGGATCTTCGGGTAAGCCGGCGAAGGATTGCTCTTCTATACTCCCGAATTCCTGAGGAATATGGATGCCGCCAAATACGGGGTGGGCAGCAACAGCCGGTGTGCCGGCCATTATTGAAAAAGGCGCTTGCCCGTAGGCTAAGGTATTTGCCAAAAAGAAGAATGACGTGGCAAAAGCTACAACTTTTTTTGCTGAAACTATGGCAGAAAACAAAGGGATAAGGTCTCCTTCAAGCTTCTTTAAAAGCCTTTAAAATCAAGGGAAGTATAGCCTGCTAAAGGAGATAATTCAAATTGGCTAAATCCAGAGTTTGAATTTGAATAAACCCACCAGGAACATGGCTACGGCGAGCATGAGGCCCAATACCCAGGCGTAACCGAATTTCCAGGCCAGCTCGGGCATATGCTGGAAATTCATGCCATAGATACCGGTGATGACGGTGAGCGGAAGGAAGATGGTGGCCATTAACGTGAGGGTTTTCATAACCCGGTTGGTTTGATGCGTTTGCTCAGACTGTTGATGCGTGATGACAGAAACATACAAATCGAGAATGCCGGCCACTAAATCGCGGTACATTTCCGCCATTTCGTAGACACGGAACATGTGGTCGTAAATATCGCGGTAATAAATCAGATTTTTTTTGGCGATTTCGGGGTAAGCGCCGCGTGAAAGATGGTAAATCGTGTCGCGCTGGGGCCCCAGCACGCGGCGAATCTGAAGCACCACTTTTCTCATCTTGAAAATTTGATGCATCACCTCTTTGGAAGGCTCCAGGAGAATCAAATCCTCGAGCTCTTCCATCGTGTCATCGATATCCGCCAAAATCGGAATGTAATGATCGGCCAGCTTGCTCAAAATTGAGTACAGCAGAAAATCGGGGTTCTTGCCTAAAAATTGCGCGGGATTGCGTTCGCATTTCTCGCGCTGAAGATCCACGGAACGCACCGGCCCTTGATGAATCGTCACCAAAAAATTAGGGCCCAGGAAAATATTCACTTCAATGGACGTGAACTCCTGCGTAGGCGCGGAAAAATTTACCGCGTGGAAAATCAAAAAGAGATATTTTTCAAAGTCATCGATTTTCGGATAGGAATTACTTTTGACGCAATCTTCCACGGCCAGCGGATGAAATTGAAATACGTTGGTGAGCACATCGATTTCGCGCTGCGTCAGGTCCTCGATATCCACCCAAAATATGTTCTTGCTTTCTTTGAGCAGACCTTCCATATCGCGCGCATCTTCCGAGCGCTTCAGCTTACCATCTATGTCGAGGCTAAAGATTTGCAGCATAAGTCTAGTCCTGAGTCCTGAGTGCTGAGTCCTGAGTATGCCTAACTTTGGCAGCGCCAATAGCTGCTCTTAATCCGCCTATCACTTTGCTTGTTTCTTCAGCCATGCTCATTATTTTTTCAAAGTCAGCACGTTGTATATATCCTACATCAAGAGCTACATAAAGCTGCGATCGCACTTCTCCGCAAGAAGCTTTTGCCATAGAAAGATATTGATGAAATTCTCCTAAACGTGACCTTTCAAAACCCTCTGCCAGATTGGACATCACAGAAACTGAGGCCCTTTGTATTTGGCCAGCCAACCCAAAATCTTTTGCAAAACTGCCTGCTTTTGTAATTTGATAAACTGTTTTGGCCAAAGTTCTGGCCTTTTGCCAGGCAATCAAATCTTCAAATTTACTTATCTTTGCCATGTTTTTCTCAGGACTCAGCACTATTTTGTATCACTATTTTCATATTCCGCACCGCTTGCTTCAGACGGATGCGCGCGAGCGCACGATGTCCGAATTTACGTCTGAATTCGCCCTGGGATTTAATGGAAAGGATATCATCTGGACCGACCCATTGCGCGCTTTTTTCTTCTGACGCGCGGAATTCCTCCCAATCTGTGGGGCGCGCCTTGGCCGTGTACGGACAAATCGTTAGGCATTCGTCGCAGCCAAAAAACCAGTTTTTCATCTTGGGCTGAATCTCAGGCGGGATTTCTCCGGGATGTTCAATGGTCAGATAAGAAATGCACTGTGTTGAATTTACTTCGTAATTATTTTGTATTGCCCCTGTAGGACAATGATCCACGCAGAGCCGGCAGGTGCCGCAAGAGCCGGCGTAAGGGGTATCCGGCTCCAACTCCAAGTCGGTGAAAATTTCGGAAAGAAAAAGCCAGGGACCAAATTCCAAACTTAAAAGCTGGCTTTGTTTTCCGATAAATCCGAGCCCTGCGCGCCGGGCCATCTCGCGCTCAAAAACAGGCTGTGTGTCCACTGAAGAATAAAAGCGCGCGCCGCTCGCAAATGCGCCGCTGAATTTTCGAATCAGCTTTTCATGACGGCGGCGTATCACTTTGTGATAATCCTCGCCCCAGGCATAGCGCGCTATTTTGCCGGTGGCGGAAGCCCGGTTTCGAAAGTCGGGAGAAAAATCTTTTTTATTCGCCTTTCGAATTTCGTCTTGTGACTCTTGATAGTAATTGACCCCCAGCGCAATCACGCTTTTTGCCCAGCCGATTTCTTCTAGAAAACGGTCGCGCCGCGCTTCGTATCCCGCGATGAATTTCATTTCGGCGGCATAACCTTTTGCGCGCCAATCGAAAAAATGCTTTTCGGCTTCCGCGGAGATTGTAAATGGAGTAATACCCACCGCATGAAAACCTTCCGCACGGGCGAGTTGTTTGACAGTAGAAATATTCATATGTTCATGTTCATAATCTATTCTACTACGGCATAACAATTGAAAATGGGCGCGGCCCATTGGCAAACCGTATAGTACCGCATTCCCAACATCAAATGTTTTGCGGTACTACGCCATTTTTGCGGCGGCGCGGCGGGCGTTCATGATTTCAATGAGGCCGCCAATGACTTCTTCAGAGAGCGCGTATTCTCCGGTTTTGGTGGCCGGGTTAAAAATGCCTTCTGTCTCCAGCCCCAGCGCCAAGTAAGCCGAGGCTAACAAATGCGCCGCAGCGTACTCCGAGTCCACGAGAAAACGCTCGGCGTTATAACGAAGCCGGCGCGCCTCGCCGCCCACATCGCCGGCAAATTGCGAGCTCACCAATACAGCGTTTTCCGGGCCGGGCTGATAGAACTTTCCGGTTCCCCGGGCCAATGCCTGTGCCAGCGTTCCCGCGCGGCGGGCCACTAAATTGCGCACATCAAATGCATTCAAATTGCCCAGGCCTTTTTCGTCCGGAATCTGCGCAAGCTTCGGATAGAGGGCGACCACAATATTTCTTTTTCTTGCCAGCGGCGACAAATTTCCCCGAATCTTGCGGTATGTTTTAGTCTCATCGGCCAAGAGCACCACACCCGCTCGCTGGGAATTAAACACGGTTTTCGTCCTAGAACCCATCAAATATTTTAAGAGCTCCGGATTGAGCCGCACGAATACTAGGCCGATATCGTCTCCTTCGTAAGCGGCCACACCATCGGCAATGGCTTGAGCGCGGCTATTGGCCAGCGCCTGCGCACCCAATGAAGAAGCCCGGCTGGGCAAAAGATTAGTTTCTGCGCGCGACCGCTCCAAGTGACTCGGCTCAGCCGGAGGGAGAGGCTCCTCATCATCAAACACCAGCTCGGGGCGAGGAAAATCATGCGTGCCGCGGCTCTCGCTGGCCGCGGGTTGAGCTATCGGCACTTGCGCGGACGCAATATTTTGCTCGGCCTCTTGTGACCTAGCCGCTTGAATCGAGGCGACAATCCGCTCCCGGTTAGCATCAAGAACTTTTATCAATTCAGCAGCCCGCGTTTGCATTTCATCTAATTGAGTGAGGCGTTTGGATACGTTAGGATGAATAAGGTCTATCACGAACTTGTCCAAGACCAAAGCAAGATCATCTGGTAAAACTACTTTTTGTTTTTTTAATTGCTCGCTTGGTTTGATAATTCTATGAATATCAACGAGTGCTGCTTCCATTTCCATAATTACAGATTGATCCGGTCTACCCAATGCATCGGGACGATCCTCTCTGTAAATACGTTCCTTCGCTATTGCAAAGTACAGTGATGCCCCTAATGCATATACATCTGACTGGATGGTGTTTCTACCCATTAAATAATCGTACGTTGTCCGTTGCTCATCATTGTCAAATACCGTTCTTTGAACTCTTAGTTTTTCAGGAGAGGCATAGGGCAGTGTGGCTAGCCCTTCTTCCATTTCTTGATCCTTAGGAGTTGAAAGACCCCAGTCCAGTAATATCACCTCTTCCTCATTTTCATTCCCTGTAAGCCTTACGTTTTCTGGTTTAATATCGTTGTGAAGTACATACTGAGGCTCTTCATTCCCATCCCACTCCAAAACCGTTCCATGAACTTCTGCCAAGGCCCTGGCCATTTTAATCGCAATAATGTTTATATATTTACGAATAATATCCACCGTTTCTTCCGGAGTTTTAGTTGCAAGCTGTGTTTCGCTGATCATATCAAAGAGACTTTTGCCTGGGACAAATTCGGTGGCATATGCACCGCTCATGCTTCCACGTAATATCGGAATATTTTTAATGCCCTTTTCATTCAAACGTCGCAAGGTTTTAATTTCACGCTCAAATCTTTCTATTTCAACCATATCGCGCATAAGTTCACCAAGCAGAAATTTAACTGCATAAAGTTTTCCTTGCTCATCTTGCATTAATAAAACTCTCCCAAACGCCCCCTTCCCTAATTCTTCTTTTTCTTCTAAGACATAGATTATTACCCCCCGTTTAGCGCCGAGAGATTGGGCGAGCGAGACTATGGCACGCGCGGTTTCGCGGGAATCTTCGGGCACATCAAACTCGAGAGCTTGGCGAACTTGGGTTTCGTTTTGCGGATCGAAGGCGGTTGCGCCGCCGGAGAGCAACGCGTCGAGTGAAGACGCTGTTTCGATAGTGATCGTTTCAACCGGTTCGGCCTCCGTGTGCGTGCGTACGGGCGAAAGCGTTTCGGTTTGGCCTGAAATTTTTCGAAATGCTTGCGCCGCCTTTTTCATCTCGACACTGCCGGTTTCCTGCTGCTGCATCACAGCAAACGCTTGTGCAATAATTTGCCGGATTGCCTCAGAATCAAGCGCGGCATCCGGCACTTTTTGTGAAGCCAGCCAGTTTTTGAATTCGGTTTCAAATGCTTGAAATTCTGAAATGGCGCGAAAGTGTATCCCTGAGTACCCTAATGGGGCAAGAGGGCCGGGGAGGGCATGCCGCAGCGCGTCGTCGATCATTTCATCGATAATGAGATTTTCTAAAGCCTCGGCAAATCGGCCGGCGGTTGGATAGCGCCGCTCGGCGTCGGGCGCATACGCCCTCCGCAATACATTCTCCAGCCGCTCGGAAATTAAATTGCCTTCTACGCCTGAGCGGGCCAAAGCGGTGTTGGGACGAATAAACGATTTTTCTGTCAGGCTCACAATACGCTGAAATCGCACTCGGGACTCACTCCCTACCACGCTTTGATGCGGAAGCTGGCCGGTGAGCATTTCAAAAGCAGTAATCCCCAAAGAAAATATATCCGCCCGCTGATCCACCGTGCCCACTCCGTGTACAGCTTCAGGCGACATCGTACTGGGTGTACCGCGAATCAAATTTTCTTTAAGCGCGTCGGGCGAGCGATTGCTAGCGCTTTCCACATCGGAGGGTTGAAAGGCCAGTCCCAAATCAAATAATTTGGCGAAACCCTCGGTGCTTACAAATATATTTGCTGATTTGATATCGGCGTTCACCTGGCCTGTTTTCCGGTGGTAATCATCAAGCGCCCGGGCCGCGGCATAAATATCGATTAATCTTTCCATCAATGAAATTTCCGAATAAGGCACAAAAGTTCTGCCTTTCCCCAGGCCGTATTTTCTATCCAGAAATTCCCCGTCAGACAAATTTTCTCTGACCAGATAGGGCAGCCGGCGGGCAGTGTCTCCGATGCGAACGCTGATTGTAGAAAATCCGCGCAGTGTTGCCACGTGCGCGCTCACTTGCGCTTCACGTAAATTCTTTTCTTCGGCTTTCAACTCTTTAAGAAGCTGGGCGTCTTCTACCTGCGCATCCTGTGGATTTCGAAGCGGCCTGAGCTTCGCGGGATTGGGCATTTTTACGGCAACAACTTCTCCCTCCGGTGTCGTGGTCTTCAAAACAATATTCATAGCGCCGCGGCCCAACACTTCCAAAGGCCGGCCCAAATCGATTTCCGGTCCGGCTTGCACGGTTCCCAGTGAGCGGGCGCCGGCGGCCTGAAGACGCTCGCGGCTCTCCTGCCAATCAAACGGGGCTAAAGGCGGAGCCGGCGGCGGCGCGACGGCTTTGGCAAATTCTTGCTCGATTTCCCATAGAATGACATCGCCTTTTTCCTCAAATTTCATGGCTCGAAATGCGGCATCGATAATATTGTCAATACGCGGGTCTTTCAGAACCGGTTCCGGCATGCCTGCTTTTCGCAGTCCATTTTTGAAAGCATTTTGAAATCGATCTGCTTTGCGAATTTTCCGTAACCAGGCATAGAATGCTTGGCCCTCTGCGTTTTTGCCGGTCACACGCTTTAATGCCTGGTCGATCATGGAGTCAATCAGGGCCCGCTCTAAATCTTTCGCAAATTCTCTTGCGCTTTCGTAGCGCGCTTCGACGGCAGGCGCGTAGGCTTGTTTAAAAATATCGCGCAGGCGATCGGAAATCACGCCCTGTGGAAGGCCGGATTGTTCTAAGGCCGTATCAATATCGAGGAAATCCTCGCTGGTCAAACCGGCGATGCTCTTTTTTGATTCGCGTTTATTTTTCAGTCCGAAAATTTTATGCTGATGCGGATACCGGCCGGTAAGGATTTGAAACGCCGTCACCCCCAAAGAAAAAACATCATGCTGCTGGCCGGCATTTCTTGCGCCGCCTTGTTCCATTTCGGGTGAGGCGGTAGAAGGAGTACCGCGAATCTTATCCGGGTCAAAAAGCCTTTTCAAAGATTGCGCTTTAGATTTTCTCTCGTCCTCTGTGTAAGCCAAATTCAAATCAAACAATTTCACTTCGCCGCCCGGCAGAACCATCAAATTGTCGGCTTTGATATCGGCATTCACCTGGCCTGTTTTTTCGTGATAATCGGCCAGCGCCCGGGCTGCGGCATAAATATCCCAAAGTCTTGCCTGAAGCGGAATTTCGTCGTATGAAATAAATTTTTTCTTTGTTGTTACTTTGCCGTCTTGCGTTTTTACTTTCTCTCTCTGCCAATATTTCTCGCCAAACGTCCTCCCTTCTTGCAAGAGTTCCACCATATGAACAGGAACGGTTCGTCTCGTTCCCTTTGCATCTCTAACAGTGCCTGTTGTTAATCCGTAATATCGGACCACGTGAGAACTGGCCTGGGCTGCTTCGTAGAGTTTTCTATCGCGCTTATACCTCTCTAAGAGTTCCCGATCCGCTTTTCGGGCTCCTTCAACCGTGTCATAAGCGCCCAACGCTTGCTGCGTGGGCCGCTTCAATACAATATGTCGGCCGTCGTCTAAAACCACTTCGTACACTTCGGTAAAGCGCCCCTCACCCAAGGGCTTTGGACGAATGCTCCAATCGATTTGACCGGCCATTTTCCCCAGCGATTTCGCGTCGATAACCGTAACTTGCTCGGGAGCTCCACGCCTGAGCGGAGCTCGTAAAATCAGCTCCCTGGCTTGCGCTATTCGAGAGGGTTGCGACTTCACTTGCTTTTGGACAAGAGGCGTATCGGAAAAAATGCGAATAAAAAGATATTTTCCGCTATCCGGGCCTCGCGTGATGGGATGCGCCGCGCGCACCATATCTCCGGCGGACTGGCGCAAGAGCGCCGGCGCCGCCTCCTTTTCCACAATAGAGGTGGCAACAGATAGTGTGGCCGTTTCGCTTCCACTTCCTAAAGTAAACTGCGTGCCGAGCGCCGTAACCCGGTGAGTTTGAAGAATGCTCCGGATTTCGGGGATTTGCGCCGCTTGATATTGTCCGGCTTGATCCGGTGCCAGCGCGAGAAGCCGCGAGTAAGTCACCAATGCCGTATAAACGGCCGTGGGAGAGCCTTCCGTGAAAGCACTTTCCGGCATGGCCGTAAAACGCCGGATCCAGCTTTCCAAAGATTTTGTTTCTCCCAAAAGCGTTTTCCAATAAAGCGCGGCGTCTTGCTCGGGATTAATTTTAGGAACAATCAGGGCGTAAGCAATCCGGCGCTCGCGGAATAATTCGGAGATTCCGCGCGCATGAAAACCGCCTGTGACTAAAAATGCGGCGGCAAAGGCGTTACCGGACCCGCCGGTTTGCGTCTCGAGTGCGCCCAGTAAATTCTTAAAAAGCGCCGCGTTGCGCGCAAGGGCCGTTTCGTAAAAGCGCATTCCCTCTTCCCATACGCCGGAGACCTCGCTCATATTGTGCGGAATTTGATAATCAATCAGGTAGTCTTGAAAATACGGGTCGAGCGCGCGCCAATAATCTATACGGGTGATTTCCTCTCTGCGGGATTTGAAGTAGGCATATTCCTCCTCGGTCATTTCGAAGTTCCACATTTTTTCCAACAAATGAAGAGCGCGGTCGCGCCTGGCGGCTATTTTTTCTCTTTCGTGCCCCGCGAAGGCTTCGAACAAAGTCTGATAGATTTTTTCCAGATCTGCGTAAAAATGCCCCGCGTCGACAGAAACTGAATGATGAAGATATTCAAGATAGCGGCGGACTTCGCTCTGATTTTCCTTGCCGCCGGGTGTTTGAGCCAATGCCGTTTCCAGTGATTCAATAAACTTCCGGCCTTCTTGCTTGGACTCAAAAGAAAACGGAGACTCAAAAAAACCCAATAAAGAAAGCTCCTGCGAAAGTTTGGTACGATTTAGTTTTTGTTCCAGCTCCATCAGCCGTTTCATTTTTTGATACACGGCATATTCGTCCAGGCGCACGCCTTTCACTTTGGCCAGCCCCTCGAGACTGGCAAAATGCTCGCGAATGCGCTCGGGATGCGCATCAAATTTCTGAATGCTTTCGTCCAGTTTTTTTAGGAAGTACGAATACACGCGCCGTTTGAGCTCGTCGAGCGCTTTGCGCAAATCCGCCAAGCTAAATCCTGTTTGATTCTTCATGTCACGCGCTTTGCGGTAGGCTTCGATATTTTGTGTGTATAGCGCGGCATCTTCTATGCCCGCGATTCGGGCTTCGGAGTTGTAGCAAACTTTATAAAGCTCGGGGCCATTGAGCTTACCCTCTTCAGCCAAAAATCCAGCCACCTCCAAACGGCTTTCTTCAATAGGATTGGCAAGCAGCGTGGTGTAATCTAAGCGTGCGGACAAAGGCGTGCCTTCCAAAGCAATTAGCGGTTTGCTGCCGGGGCTGCCGGAGCTATCGAAACTAGCGGAGGGAAATTGCTCGGTCAAATATTTGAAAATTTCTGCCTGGTTGAATTGGGCCTGTATATTCACATGCGGGTCCTGCATGACGAAAATAAATTTCTGCCCGGCGTCCGCTTGGCCGGATGCGGGAACATACACTTCGGTGATGAATCCGAATTTCTCCGGAATAGAAATATGCTTGAGCGTTTCTGTAATCGAGGGGCTGGATGAAATTCCTTGAGAGGCTGTGTGAGATGTATGAGGGACTGTCTCCGTGAGGGAGGGGGACTGTCCCTGTAGGGCCGAAGCCGGCATCGCCAGACAGAGTGCGACGAACAAAACAAAAATTGTTTTTGTGCACTTTTTTAAAGCAAATAATATCTTTGTGCAAGAATGTGTCTTTTTCATAAAGATTACTCGCTTTTTCAAAATCAAAGAGTCCTATATCGGCCGGACGGCCTGCCAAGTTAAAGGATACTCGGAGAATGTGGAGTTTACAAATAGGCGGCGGTTCCCCAATTG
>JACQQR010000197.1 GCA_016206875.1 Candidatus Omnitrophota bacterium | reverse complement strand
GGCTCAGGCCGTAACCGATCCCGAATTGTACCGATGGCTGGAAAATATTTTACTGGAAGGAAAAAGTGTTTATAACGAAGAACACGAGATTTTGTTTCCGCGCGAACACCAGTTGATAGTCCATGTAAAGCCCCTTGAAGTAGGCCACGAGCCCGTTCGGTATTTTTTGATTTGTCTCGTTGATATCACGGGAATGGGAAGCCGCGAAAAAGAAAAAAATGTGCTGGGGCGAATTCAGTCGCTCCTTAGGCTTTCCAAGGGTATTGCCCATGAATTGGGAAATCCCCTCAACTCCATTGCGATTCATTTAAAATTGCTGGGTAAAATGTGCGAATCGGTTTCGAGCAAAGAGAAGAAAAAAATAGAAAGCGCTCTTGAAGTGCTCACTCAGGAGACCGGCCGGTTGGATCGAATTGTAAAAAATTTCTTGAAAGCTACACGCCAAATCCCGCCTCAATTCAAAGTGGGGAATATTCATGAAATCTTGGAAGAGGCCTTACGATTTTTTGGTCCTGAAATGAAACAATATAAAATTAAGCTAAAAACAGAATTTGCCCCTTCAATGCCTCCTTTCCTTTTCGATAGGGACAAGATGCATCAAGTATTCTTGAATCTCATTAAAAATGCCGTCGAGGCGATGCCTAACGGGGGCGAGCTCAAGGTAAAAACGGCCGTATGGCAAAAAGTATGTTCTATTGCTTTTCAAGATAATGGTTTTGGCATTTCGGAAGACGATATGCCTCATATTTTTGAAGATTATTACACCACAAAGGAAGAGGGCTCCGGGTTAGGTTTGGCTATTGTTTATAATATCGTTCGTGAGCATGGGGGCAGAATTGATGTAAAAAGCGCTCCTCGCAAAGGCACACTCATGATTCTTTATATGCCTATTCGAACTCATAAACTCCAGATTCCCGAGCAAACTCTATAAAGAGGCCTTCAAACGATGAGTAATTGGGAAAGTATATTAATTGTAGATGATGAAAAAAACAGCCGTGAAGGACTGGGTAAATTTCTTGAAGCACAAGGCTATGATGTCTCTTTGGCTCAAGATGCTAAAACGGCACTGGAACTGGTGAAAAAAGAAACGCCCGATTTGATCCTTTCCGATATCCGCATGCCGGAAATGGATGGAATTACATTGCTGCATCACACCAAACGCCTTAGCCCTAAAACCAGCGTGATTTTGCTGACTGCTTACGGCTCCGTGGAAAATGCCGTCGAGGCCATGAAGGCGGGTGCCTTTCATTATCTAACAAAACCGGTCAATGTAGACGAGCTTGAATTTATTGTAAGGAAAGCGCTATCCAATCAGAATCTGGAACGGGAAAATCTCGAATTAAGGAAGGAATTATTGCAGGAAAAATTCGAAACAGACTCAATGGTAAGCCTGTCCCCAAAAATGAAGCAAGTGCTTGACTTAGCCAAACAGGTGGCCCAATCAAATTCCACAGTGCTCCTGCAGGGCGAAACGGGCACGGGAAAAGAACTGCTGGCTCACTTCATTCACCACCATTCTAACCGCAGGGATCAAGCCTTTGTGGCCGTGCACTGCGCCGCTCTTACTGAAACTCTTTTGGCCAGTGAACTTTTTGGCCATGAAAAGGGGGCCTTTACCGGAGCTACGGAACGCAAAATCGGGCGCTTTGAGCGCGCTCATAGGGGCACGCTTTTTCTGGATGAAATCGGCGAAATTCCCGAGTCTATGCAAACCAAGCTGTTGCGTGTGCTGCAAGACGGGGTTTTTGAACGCGTAGGAGGCACAAAACCTTTTAAAGCGGATGTGCGGCTGATTGCCGCAACAAATAAAAATTTGGCGGACGAAGTAAAAAAGGGCAGGTTCCGTGAGGACCTCTTTTACCGGATTAACGTCATCCTGCTGGAGCTGCCCCCTCTTCGCGAGCGGAAAGAAGATATCCGGCCGCTGGTAGATGACTATGTGCAATTTTTTTCCCGGTCCAATAACAAAAAAATTGACCCTATCACGAAAGATATCTATGAGATTTTTGAAAAGTATTCCTGGCCGGGCAATGTTCGTGAATTGAGGAATATTATTGAGCGTATGGTTGTGCTTGCTCAAAATTCTTCCCTGACGGTTGAAAATATCCCTGACGATATCCGGCATTTTCATAGGCAATTGCGCGTCGATGAGTCAAAAAAGTTTGAGACGGACAATCAAGGCAATTTGCAAAGCATGGAAAAAGAGCTGATTCATAAAAAACTAGCCGACGCAGGGGGCAATAAATCAAAAGCCGCCGAAATTCTGGGTATTTCCCGCCGCACTCTCTACCGTAAAATCAAAGAATATCAGTTGTAAGCCCTCTCTAATATGTAATCATTCAGAGTGGGTGTCATTCCGGCGAAGGCCGGAATCTTTCCGCCAAAGGCGGATCCGCCT
>JACQQR010000196.1 GCA_016206875.1 Candidatus Omnitrophota bacterium | reverse complement strand
GTAAAATGATTTCATAATAGTTTAGAATCTTTTCCCAATAAAGAGATAGGAGATATTTATGACAAAAGTTGGAAATAAAATCCGTGAATTACGCAAACAAAAAAATATTACCTTGATAGAATTTTCAAACTTGACCGGCGTGGCCCAAGCCACTCTTTCCCGAGTGGAAACAGGCGATATGCCCGGTACAATTGAATGCCACCATCGAATTGCCAACGCTTTGGGTATCAGCTTGAGTGAGCTTTACGAAGGCATTGACCATCGCAACTCCGTCACTCATGTAAAAAAAGTGGAGCCCTCTCCCCCTTCTGCCTTTCAAGCTGACAAAGTGAGAATGGAACTCAGAACATCTAAAGCCTTAAAAAAGAAACTGCTTCCTGTTGTCATTAGCATCAAAGGACATTCAGAAATGGAAGAAGAACGGGCGGATCGTTCGGTGGAAAAATTTCTATACGTCTTGGAAGGCGAAGTGATTGTCAATTTAAATAAGCAGGAAATCCCGCTGAAGCAAGATGAAAGCGTTTATTTTGACGGCTCGTTTTCTCACCGGATTGAAAACAAGCTTAGCAAAGTTGCGCGCGTGCTCTCAATAACTTCTCCCCCGGCATAACAGTCCTGAGTGCTGAGTGCTGAGTCCTGAGTTAAAAGCATTTATTTTAAACTCAGCACTCAGCACTCAGCACTCAGGACTGCCTTATACGCTTTTAGAGTTTCTTCAGCCGTTTTTCTCCACGAAAACATTGAGGATTTCTTCTTGCCCCCCTCAACGAGTTCTCTGGCCAACGTAGAACTCCGGGCTATTTCGAGAATGGCTTGGGAAATCTCCTCTTCCGAGTACGGATCCACTAAATACGCCGCGTCCTTGCCGATTTCTCCGAGGCTGGAATTATTGGAAGCGATCACCGGAACTCCACACCGTAAGGCCTCGACAAGCGGCAAGCCAAATCCCTCGTAGAGCGAAACAAAAATCACCGCATAAGAAGCGCTGTACATATTCCACAGCATCTCATCAGAAACATAGCCGGTTGCGATCACGTAGCGCGCAAGTTCCAACTCGCGAAGCGCCTGCTCAAACGGCTCCCTTCCCCACTCTTTGGCTCCCACCACAAGCAATTTGGGCAAATCCGGTTTTTGTTTACGTGCCCGGGCATAAGCCTTGAGCGTTCGCACTAGATTTTTTCGGGGTTCAATAGTCCCGACAAATAAAAAATAAGGATCGGCCACTCCCAGTTCACGGGCCAATTTTTGTTTGGCTTCTGCCGGGGGCACGGCTTGGCAACCGGGATCGGCATCCAAATAAATCACGGAGATTTTCTTTTCCGGAATTTTCAAATGTCTGACCAAATCTTCCCGGGTATGATAGGCGTCCACAATTAAGTGATCTGCTTTTTGGAAGCACCACGGAAGCCACTTGGACCAGTAAAGCCGTGCGGTCGGGGACACGTTTTGCGGGAACAAATATCCGATAATGTCGTGGGCCGTCAAAATCACTTTTCTTGCTATGGTTTTGCGCACGCCGAAGCCGGGCACATGAAGAAGCTCGGTTTTGCTCTTCAAATATTGTTTCGGAAGCTCAATGGCTTCCCACCAAAACCGCTCATACGTGCGCAAATCCCTGTGAATATTACTGTGGAAAGATGTAATGACAGGAGCCTGCTTGAGTTTGGAAAAGGCATTCAAGAGATTCAATGCGTAGCGCGGAATGCCCGTGATTTTCCCGAGCGTAGATTGAATATCAAACCCAATGTTCATGCTTCACCCGCCCATGCTCTAGATAAATGCGACGGTCTGCCAACCGGCCAAGATTCGGGTTATGCGTCACCATCAGGACAGTCTTCCTTTCCGCATCCAGTTTGTGGAAAATGTCCATCACGATTTTTTCATTGTCTTCGTCCAAATTGCCGGTGGGCTCATCCGCCAAAATAATTTTGGGTTCATTGATCAAGGCACGCGCAATGCACACTCTTTGCTGCTCTCCTCCCGAAAGCTCGGAAGGAAAATGATGCATGCGCGCGCCCAGCCCTATTTCTTCCAAGGATTTTTGGGCCTGCCTTTTATCCGCCATGGAATGATAATACTGCGCCAGCATGACATTTTCCAAGGCCGTCAAATAAGGAATCAAATAAAACTGCTGAAACACAAGCCCTATATTTTCGCGCCTGAACACTGTCCAATTATCCGCGCTGAACCGGCTTGTGTCTATTCCCAATATTTCAATCCGGCCGAGCGAAGGCCGGTCCAGTCCGTCAAGAAGATTCAGCAAAGTAGTTTTTCCCGAACCCGAAGGGCCCATCATTGCCGTCCACTGGCCCTCTTCAATGGAAAGATTGACGTCCTGAAGCGCATGAACTCCCTTTAGATAATATTTATGAACTTGATGAAGAGCGATGATAGCTTTTGACATGCTATTCTCCCCGTAAAGCAATTGCCGGTTCCAGCGATAAAGCCCGCATCACACCTAAACCTGCGGCAATCACAGACACTATTAAAGTAATCACAAATGTAATGGGCAGCGTAATCCATTGCGGCGTAACCGAGACGTAAAAAATTTTCCGGGCCAGCCATTCAGACAGCAAGGTTCCAACTGCACAACCAATCACCGAAGCCGTTACGGCTATCAAAAGAGCTTCAAGCAATAAAAATCCGCCGAGAGAGCGTCCCGTAGCCCCTACGGCCTGCAGTAATGCCAATTCTTTTTTTCTCTCCAAAATTCGGGAAAGCAACGCGGAAGAAACACCGAGCACGGTTAAGATGAAAACCGTAAGCGACGCCGTCCCGGAAAGTAATACGATTTTTTTCAGCGTAGCGCGTTCTCCGTACACAATTTCACGAAGCGCTTTAATTTCTATAGAGATACCGGATTCGTGAAGCCCTTGATTCATTTTTTGTATGCCTTCTTCGCCTTGTGGAATAGAAAGAAGTGCGGAATGCAAGCGAAAATCTCTGAATTCTAACGGCGCATGAGAAACGAAAATTCTATCTTCATTTTCATCTCCGGAAAGAACGAAGCCCGTAATCCTGCAATTCATTTTTTTTACGCTGCCTCCTGCTCTTAGCGATTGCATGAGAAGATGTTCGCCCAATCTTAATTTCCATAAATCGGCAACGCGCTTTCCCACCATGCATTCTCCCTCTTCTTTTGGCCGGCTCCCCATCACGAACCAGGAAGGCGTCAGTCGAGCGAGTTCCTTTGAGTCGGCAAGAGCCAAAATGACCGGTTTCCCTTGAACGGTTACAATTTCAAAAGACAACCAGGCGGCCGGAATGCCTCTTTGTCGGATAATTTTCCGGAATGTTCTCCAATCGCCGGATTGTGCTTCCCTCCCGGCGCCTTGGAGATGGAAAAAAGCCGCCGCATTCGGGCCGGATTTTCGCAAAGCCGTCGTCATTTTTTTTTCAAGATCAAAAGAAACGGTTGCAAACATCGCTATCAGTGAAGCACTGACGCTCAAAGCAGCCAAAATCCACAATGTATTCCGGGCATTTGCAAATAAAGATTTTTGCGCCATTTTGAGTATCATGAGGATTTCCTCAACTTTCGTGCAGTGCCCGGGCCGTATCTTGATTGAGCGCCCTCCGGACCGGCCACAAGCTCCCCAGCCATGCCACCATAAGCCCTAAAAGCGGAGATAATAAAATAAGCGCGAAATGCGGAGACGCTTCGCTTGAAAAAATGGCTTGTATCAGTTGTCTACCTATCCAAGAGCCCGTTAGACCTCCCAAAATTCCGCCTAAAATTCCAAGAAAAGCAATCTCGGTAAAAAAAAGCGCGCCTATGTGCGCCCGCCCGGCTCCGATGGCTTGAAAAAGCGCAATCTCAGATCGTCTGTCCGAAACTATAGATGCAAGAATTCCGATCAGGCTAAGCGAGCAGGAAACAAACGTAATGAGCCCCAGAAAAAACACTAATCCCTGAATGCGCGTCAACACCGTTCCTTGGGTTTCGGAAATCCTTCGAATAACGCGTGCGGTTGAATTCGGAATTGTTTCTTGAATTTCCCGGGCAATATTTTCAGGATAAGGCGTGCAGTACCATCTTTCATATTCAGCCGGAGTTAACGATTTGGGTTCGACCCGGTATTTTTCCGCTAACTGATTCTCCGGCGTTGTGAGTGCGCTGATATCGGCCTCTGAAACTTTGCCTTCAAGGCCGGCCAAACCTTGGACAAGGCGCAATGAAGCAAGCACAGCCGAATCCTCCCGGCCGCCTGAAGAAATAATGCCCGATACTGTAAAAAGCATAGAATTTTTTGAGGCGCTTATTTCAAGCCGGTCTCCTATTTCGATTTTATAATTCTCGGCTAATTCACTCCCGGCCAGGCAGGCGGCTTCATCTTCTTTGGGCCAGCGGCCTTCGAGTTTCCAATGCTTGTACACGTGGGAAGCGCCCGTAGCGCATTCTTCTCCTTGGCCTACGGGAATTTTTCGGCTCAACCAGAGGCCGAGAACCGGAATTTTTTTTCCGTCGATTGTACCTTTCATTGTACCTTCAACCCAAAGGCGGGGGACAATTCCCGTAATATTATTGCGCCAAAAAATTTCTTTTAACTTCGGAAAATCATTTTCGCTGAGAACATTTGCGTCCTTGAAGGAATCGAGTTCATATCCTGCCACGGTGACCGGAATCGAGGAAGAAATGGAACGCACCTTGATGTTTGCGCCAAACGAGCGGAGCTCAAGATTCATCTTATCTCCGGTGTCCAGACACAACACTCCCAGCCCCACAATCAGGCTGATTCCAAGCCATACGGCCAGCACGGCAAGTGTTTTGCGTTTTTTTCTGCGCACAACGGAATCAAATAATATTCTCCAAAACATTTCTTATTTTTCCTTATTTGATTGGGCGTGGAACCGGAAGGCCTCACCTTCCAATAACTTAAGCTGAATCACAAGCTGCCCATTCGTTACCGTACTTGCTAAGGGTAAAGGATTGCAGCCTCCCGGTTGTCCGAGAGTTGAAGGGTCAATTTCAGCGGAACAATTCAGGCAAATAAGATTCTTGCCTTCCTGATTATATCCAAACGAGCCGCAAATTTGGCATGCGTCAAGCCCTGTCCTATATGTACCGTCTCCGGTTTTCATTGCGAGAAAACGCACAAGCCGGTCTCCGACGGAATAACCCATACGATGCAGCGTACCATCCGCAATTTGAGCCACCGGAATTACAATGGAACTGCCTTCCCGCGTCACGGGCTCAGGAGGTGATAACGTTTTGGGCGTCAGTTCCCTCGCGTAAACAATGCCCACAAAAAAAAGGACACTGAGAGCGCAGAACACCGCGCCGTATCTATAATTTCGCTCACGTCTCGCTTTTGCCGCAAAGAGCCTGGCATCGGCTCCCCCGATTTCTCCGCCAGATTGACGGATACCGGAACTGCGTGTCATCCAGATAAAAAGCGGCAAGGCAAGCAGGGCTAGAACGAAAAGAGAATTATTGCGCACAACGGGACCTACAAAAGCCATGCTCGCTTGCGTGGCAGGAAGAATTCCGGCTTCTGAAAATTCATGATATCCGTTCACGAAGAGTTGAATCACAAAAATGCCTAACAGCCATTCCGTGACCGTAAAAAACCGGCGCAGGTTCACATGCAAGCTTCCTTGAATAAAGAGAACACAAAAAATAACAGCCAATATCAAACCGGCCAAACTCCCCATAAAACTGAGCACGGCATCCGTATTCAAATTCACTGCGCTCAAAAACATTACGGCCTCGCCCCCTTCGCGAAACACCATCAAAAAGGCAAAGGCCCCAAGCCCCCAGGCCTCTTTTGAATTTGTGCGGGCTACCGACCCAACCGTATCCATTACTTTTTTTTCAATCTGAGCCTGCAACGTTTTTGCTTTTGTACGCATCCACAACATCATAGAGAGAACAAAAATTGCGGAAATAAAATACAGCGCTCCCTCATAGGCTTCCTCATTGAGCGGAAGCCGACTCAACGCAAATGCCGCCCCAATGCTCGCCATAGCGGCAAGGCCTATGCCCCAAAACACGCAATGCTCCAAATCCCGGCGAGCGGCGCGTTTGAGCACCACCATCATGATCCCGATCACCAAAGCGGCCTCTATTCCCTCTCGCAGCATAATCACAAATGATTCAAACATTTCAGAAATCCTTTCTGGGCGTGCCTCTCGAACGCAGATTCTATAGGTAAGAACAAGTCTTAATCAGATTTTATCTGAATTACAGGGAACGTCTGTGACGGGGGTCACTCGGGGAATTGTAACTGCAAGGGGGAGGGACCGCGTGTTCAGTAATCTTTATTTTTCATTTGGCAGACAAGCGGGCGGGTGATACACGGAATACTTGGCTTTCATGCCCTTCCATAACTCAAGCCGCGTCCAATCGGGCTTTTTGATTTTCATTTCTTCGGTCAAATAAGGATTCGGAAAAAAGAGAGTGATCATCTGTTCTCCTGCGCCATTCCACATCCGGAAACCATACGATTTTGGAACGCAGCTTTTATTAGTGCTTTCGAAAAAGGCGGCACGCGCAACCCGCCTTTGTTGGGCCAGTTCTTCGGATATTCGGGCGGATACTTTGGAATACCCCAGGCACAGATGGAAATGCCAAGGCCCCGTATCGACGGTTAAATACCCGTCCGAATAGGTCACCGCTTTGGGCGGCGAAGAAAGCCGGATTTCAAAAACAGCGCCGCTAATGCAAGGGCCGAAAACAATTTGCCGCCAATGTTTCAGGAAAAGCTCCTGGAACAGTTCAAAAAGCCTTGCCTCTTCCAACGGACATTCGCTATACGTGCTTTGGCTTCCATCCGGTGATTTTTCAATCGCGCTATTCATCGCGCACCTTGCTCACCGGCAAGAGGCCGCAGAAGTAGAAAACGGACGAAAAATGAAACATAGATTCCTCCTTGACAGTTGATGCATTCACTACTTTTTGTATACGGGATAGACAGCCCGTATGTTCGAATTTTTTGAATCCACCGGAATTGCCAATTCCCCTAATGCCTCATGCCAAACAGTCAATGTATAATTTCCGTCGGGAACACCGCTGATTTTAAAATGTCCCGACTCATCTGTCAGCGCATAAAAAGGATGCCCTTGAACAATCACTAAGGCGTGCATCCAATGATGCAGGCCGCAGCGGATCAAAAAACGTCCCGACTCGTTAAATTGCTTTTTTAGAGGAGCCGACCCGGCCGGAGTTGCCACATTGAAAAGCATGAGAGATTTTTCATCAAAAACCCTCACATTATGCAAGACATTTTCCGAATTTAAAATGGATAGAATACCTCCTTTTGGAATGATTAAGGCATGGGGTAAAAACTCACAGTGATTTTGATCCAAAGTAAATTCTTTTGCCTCTACTCCTCGAAAAGAATCTTCGGGCACGCCTTTTAATTCAATCACCGCATTCGCCACATTTCCTTCAGAGGAAATTTTAAGTCGAGGAGAAACTCTGCCGGTTTCACATTCAGCTATGTACTGTTCCGGAATCTGAATCCGGATGGGCTTCGGATACGGGGCCTCTATCTCTACCGTGCCTTCAATATCATAGCCGTAAAGAGAAGACCCGAAGAATAATTGCAGCCCTAGCGCCAGAGCGATTATGGTTTTTCGATTACTGGGCTTCTTCAAAGTAAACCCATTTCATATGATCGCCGGCCTTCAAGCGGGAGCGATACGGACTCACATTTCTGGATCCGTTGATTGTAAAACGCCACCAGCGATTTTTGAGCGGCTCGATGCCGACTCCGTCAATCGTGCTCACTTCCCTGGGATCACAGCAACCGGCGCCTTCCTGAATCGGAAATATTTCACGAAGCGCCTCCTTAGGCGTGGAGCGATTTTTGATCTGAATGGAACGTTCAATCGAAGGTTTACCAGCGGGGCCAAAATCAATGTGAACAGTAATAGGAATCGTTGTAGGCGGCATGGATGACACCGCCAAAAAACTTCCGGACATAACTTGGGGACTGACAAGAAAGAATAAGAATAGAAATTGCATCAAGGCTTCTCCCTCCCGGAGTTGTCTTTGTCTATGCGTCTCCTGGCTTTCGGTTCTAACCTTGCATTCCGCCTTCCTGTTTTTTAGACAGTGGCCTCCTGGAACGCTCGTCCCGATTACAGTTGCGGGGCAGCCGCGGATTCTCACCGCATTCCGTTTCATAGACAAGTGATGTGGTTCAAACGAAACAAAACGAATACTAATCCATCCTCAAAAAAAGTAAAGACCAAGTTTGAAACAGCACTAAAAAGACCGAAATATAAGGTGGCTATTTAACCCAAAAGCAGCCCTAAATTATGATACAATTTCCACATGAGTCACAAGCCCCTAAGTGAAACGAATCCTTATTTAAAGGACAAAGACACGTACGAGAAATCTCTCTTTGTCAACGTGTCAAGTTCGGCCACTATCGAACTGGGGACGTTATCTCCCGGTCTTATCAAAGC
>JACQQR010000198.1 GCA_016206875.1 Candidatus Omnitrophota bacterium | reverse complement strand
CTATTAAAGCGTGGCCGGTCTCGGAGCGGCCGCGGGAGCGGTTGCTTGTGCAGGGCGCGGGCTCGCTTTCCGATGCCGAGCTGGTGGCCATCCTTCTGCGCACCGGAAGCCGGGGGAAAGATGCTGTGGAGCTGGCGCGCGAGCTCTTGGCGTGTTTCGGCGGCCTGCGCGGCCTTTTGAATGTGGCCGGCGGAGAAATGAAATCGGTGAAAGGGCTGGGTGCGGCGAAAACGGCGGCGCTTTTGGCTTCTGTGGAAATTGCGCGGCGGCAGCTCAAAGAAGAAATGCTGGGGAAAAATTTTCTGCGTGACCCGAAAAGTGTGATGGACTATTTATACACCTCAATGCGCGATGAAAAAAAGGAGGTCTTTAAAGCGATTTACGTCAATAAGGCCAATTACATCATTGCCGAAGAAACTTTATTTGAAGGCACTGTGGATGAAACGGCGATTCACACGCGCGAGGTGGTGAAGCGCGCGCTCGCCCATAACGCCACCGGCGTAGTGTTCGTACACAATCATCCTTCGGGCCGCGCCCAGCCCAGCCGTGAGGATCAAGACATGACACGCCGGCTCGTTGGCGCGCTGATTCCTGTTGGCATTAAAGTGTTGGATCATATTATTGTGGGCAATAACCAATGCTTCAGCTTTGCGGAGCAGAATTTACTTTTATAAATTCCCCTCTTAAGAGGGGAAAAGTGATCTAAGCGCGCGCGGCAAATCGGTTTTGAATTCCATCCGCTGGCCGGTGACCGGATGAGGAAAGCTGAGTGAATAGGCATGCAAGCCCAAGCGCTTGGCCGGATCGGTTTTTGCTTTGTAACGATCATCGCCGATGATCGGGCATCCGATATCGGCCATGTGCACGCGAATCTGATGTTTGCGGCCGGTTTCAAGACGAATGTCCAGCAGAGAATAAGATCCCCGGGTGTCCAACAATTTATATTTGGTGACAGAATGCTTTGCCCCGCCGCGCGTGGTGGAATATACCTTCATTCTCGTATTCTCCGCCAAATAGCTGATGATTGTGCCTGAAGTCTCGGGCGGAGCACCTTCCACAATCGCGTAATAATGTTTTTCAGTCTGGTCCCAATGTTCTTGCAGCGCGTGTTTGGCTTCATGGGTTTTGGCGAATACCAAACATCCCGAAGCGCCTTGATCCAATCGATGCACCACAAAAATCTTTTTCTCTTTACGCGTGAGGCCGGCGTTCAAATATTCATTCACGCGCCAAATCGCCGTGTCCGATTTCACGGTTTCTGTGGCTACGGTCAGGAGGCCGGAAGGCTTGTTGATCACCAAAATCGCATCGTCTTCATACACCACCTCAAGCAGTGATTTTAGAAAATCTTTTTTGGAGGGCGCATCCACGCGCGTTTGCACCGTTACCTTATCGCCGGGCGAAAGCGGGTGCGCGAACTGCGTGACGCGGTTTCCGTTGACTGAAACCGATTTGAATTTCAGAAAACTTTTTACTTTGTTCCGGCCCAAATTGGGAAATGAGGCCAGGAGAAAAGGAAGCAGTGTGGTGCGTGTTTCCACCGTTAACGGCCGGGTGTGCGTAGTCATGAGCCTATTATAAGGGTAAGGCACCCATTTTTGGCTAGCCAAAAATAGGCGCCTCGCCCATAATAGGCTCGCTATGACTCTTGACCTTGCTCAGGAAAAAAGAGAAATTGCGATGACCGGTAAAGTGCGCGATTTCATTTTCGGCATTCAAGACGGTCTGATCAGTACGCTCGGGCTTTTGTGCGGCGTCCAGAGCGCCACCGATAACTCAAAAACCGTCATCATCGCGGGAGTGGCCGCCATGCTCACCGGCGCCCTTTCCATGGCGGCCAGCGCGTTTCTTTCCACGCAGGCACAAAAAGAAATTATTGAGAAAGAATTGAAAGAGGAAGAGGAATATGCCGGCCAAAAACCGGATTTGGCGCATCGGGAACTGACAGACGCCTTGCATCAGGAAGGCCTGGGGCGTGAAAGCGCAAGCCGTGTGGTGAAACTTTTTTCCAAGCACAAATTTGTGTTTATCCGGGAATTCCAGGAAAAAGTGTTCGGTATGAGCCCGGTGGAAATGTCGCGGCCGCTTCTTTCGGCCGTGGTGATTTATGTTTCATTTGTGTTGGGCGCAGCCGTTCCGATTGCGCCTTATTTTTTCTTCAACGCGGATATGGGATTGCGCTTTTCCATATTTTTTTCTGCGAGCTTGCTGTTTGCCGTCGGCATGCTTAAGAACTATCTGGCTAAAAAATCGATGCTTGCCGGTGGAATGGAATTTCTCATCGTGGCCGCGGGAAGCGCCGCCTTAGGCTGGGTGATTGGCCGGCTCATCATCCCCGGAATGTATTTGATAACCGGATAGGCTCTTAATATGAAGCTCATGTACCGGCACGATCGATTCAATCCCGGAAGTTCCCAGGCCATGATGCAATTTTTCAAAGACAACCTTGTGAAGCTGCGTGAACTGCGAAAATTGGTCGTAAGCCCGGCCGGCACAGAAATCCGCGATATTAATGGAAATGCGATAGTGTTCGAAGGGTTAACGTATGGCGACCCGGCGCTGGAAGATTTGCTGAAGGTGAATTATGTTTTTTTCGAGCGAGAAACTTTGCACAACCCCGAGGCCACGCAGGGCGGCATCAAAGAATTTTCATTAGGCGCCCGCTATCCGTGGGGGCATGATAGGATTTTGTAACTCGAAAAACATTGCTTCGTCGCTACGCTCCCCGGAGTGACGGCGTTCTAAAACATGTCCTGAATAGTGGCTTTGGCCGATTCCCAGGCTTGTTGGGCAGAGGCCTTGAGATTCTCCGCCGGGGTCAGGTAATTTTTAATCGTAGATTGGAAGTCCGCCAAGTCCAAATGGGTCAGACGATCCAGGCTGGTTTTCGTAAGCGATTTTACCACGATCAAACCCACCAGCGTTTTCAAGTCATTAACGTTTTCATAATTTTGATCGATGCGCACATGAAAAATTTTTTCCGAAGGTGCTGTGCCCGGCACGGAATAATCTTTGTACACCACACGGTCTACTTTCAAATGGAGCGAATCAATTTGTAAAAGGAAAGGGGATTTTTTAGGTGCCGGAGCCGGCTTGCCGGGTTCTTCCGCTTTTTCCTTGCGCGCCGGCTTTAAGGCATTAATATTGACTTGACCTTCGGCATTTTTAACGACAATGAGTTCTTTTAAATACAAATTCATTTGCTCGACGTGAATTTTTCGTTTCAATAAATCACCGGCTTCCAAATCCAAGAAGATTTCGGGAACATCGCACATCAGGGGCTCGGCGTATCCTTTCGGGTTATAAGCCTTCAGGCTGCGCACCTCGATGAGCGTATCGAAGAAATCAATATTCAGGTGATCGATGGAAATAGGCACACCGGTTGCGGCTTTTACACTGGAGACGATCGCGGCTTTGACAATCAAATTTTTACCGATTGCGAATACGACGATGACGGTGATAATAACGGAAAGAACAAAGGTAATTATTTTTTTCATGTGGGCGGCCCTCGGCATGTTTTACGAAACTCTCAAGCGAAAGTATAACTGATGATTCGGCAGTTTGGTTTCATAATTTTTCTTTTTTTATTCGCCGGCTGTGCGCGGCTTTTCGGATGGGACATTCATGCCCCCGGCGTTCTTTCTTCCAATTTCCAGCGCCAAGTGCATCCGATGCCCGCGCGTATTGCCTTATATCTGCCTCAAGACACTTTCCATTACGTTTCACAAGACCGCGGCGGGCGGTTTGCGGATCCGCAAATATACCATATCGGTGAGGCATGGAGTCCTATGATGATAGAAGGCATGCAAAATGCGTTCCATGAGTTTATTTTTATGGAGGTCAAGCCCAGTGTTGAAATTCTCAATCAATACAAAATACCTTATTTGGCTGTGGTGCGCCTGACGGGATTCAAGAATCGGGTGACGCTGAAAGGCCAAGCCGTAAGCGTATTTTCTGAAGCGGTTGTATACAATTCAAATAGGGAAGAAATTGCGCGTTTCCGGGCGCGCGGCACAAGCGATGCCAAAAAGGTGTTCAAGAAAAAGGGCGGACCGGAAGTGAATTTAAATGCGGCGATAGAAGAAAACGTGCTTTCGGTGACACAATATTTACAAGACTTATTGAGAAAATGATGAATACAGTCGTCAGTCGTCAGTCGTCGGTAAAACCTATTGTATTTCAATTATCATTTTTCTTTGCTTGCTCATGACTCACGACCGACGACTCACGACTGCGTTAGCGCAGGAATTTCCGGCAGCGCAAGAAATCCGTCCTACGGAAGTTGAAGTGAAGACACACTCGCGTGTGATCGTGCGCGAGCATCCGAAAACGGGAAAGCCGTATGTGAGCATTGTCTCCGGCGAGCTTCCCGTGCCTCCGGATCCGTTGACGCATGCGCGCAACCGCTACAGCCGGCCCGACTATCGCATGCTGGAGCCGGACGCAAAAAAAGGCGATTATGCCTACGACGGCCCGTACAGTGATAGAACGAAAGTTTATATTTTTGGAGCCACACTCATGACCGCAGGCGTAACCGGCGGCGCACTCGGCATGGCCTATGCGCCTGCCGCAGCCGCTACTGCCACAGCGTCCACGGGCGGCGGAGGCGCTTATTTAGTCGGCGCCGGGGCCTTGGCCGGGGCTGGAGGGCTGACCGTGAGCGAACTGACTAAAACGCGTCCGAAAGACGAGCAATTTACGCACGAGGGAGAATCGAAAAACCAGTTCATAGTGGATAGTAAATAGTCAATAGCGAACGCTTTTTCTATTCCCAAAATTTTCTAAAAACTTTTGTCGACCTTTATTGACTTTCTCGCAGGTCCCTTTTACAATTTCACGTTTTTCTTATGTCAATCGGGTTTGCCAGAGGGCGCTTAGCTCAGTTGGTTAGAGCGTTTCCTTGACATGGAAAAGGTCAGAGGTTCAAGTCCTCTAGCGCCCACCATTAAAAAAGAAGTGCTGAGTGCTGAGTCCTGAGTCCTGAGTAAATGCCTTTAACTCAGCACTCAGGACTCAGGACTCAGGACTCAGCACTCAGGACTCAGCACTCAGGACTGCTCATGGAACAAGGTGAAGGT
>JACQQR010000223.1 GCA_016206875.1 Candidatus Omnitrophota bacterium | reverse complement strand
CCGGCTTAGGAACCAGCAGGGCTAAGTCGCGCTCCACGCGTGGAAACTTCGAAACCGGCACATACTCCTTTTTCCGGTGCATATGACGGAAAAAAATCTCCAGATTGAGTTCGGCTAGATAAACTTTTCCTTCGATATCGCAGCGCTGAACCACTGGCC
This sequence comes from Candidatus Omnitrophota bacterium, assembly GCA_016206875.1. Classification (GTDB taxonomy): domain Bacteria; phylum Omnitrophota; class Omnitrophia; order Omnitrophales; family JACROU01; genus JACQQR01. Next base: position 5,093 of record JACQQR010000223.1, on the reverse strand, counting down.
CGGCCAACTCACCTAAAAATCCGGCCGGCTCAAGTCCCACGCGGATTTCTAAATTGGCCTCCGGGGATAAAAACGGCGATTTGGATTCTATAAAATGAATCGGGGAAATGCCTAACTCTTGGCCCAGCATTTCAATAACCCCTTTCAAATCGTAAAGCGTTACCGGCCTTCCTTTATCTTTCCAATTGATATGTGTTTTTCCTGTGACGGCCAGGCCCAGATGCCAGATTTCATCAGGCAATGTACCCGCCGATTCAGAGCCGTAGGTTTTGCCGATTTCGAATAAAGAAAGATTGAAATTACCCACATTCAAATTGCGCTGAATGGTTTCGAGAAGCCCCATCATCAAAGTGGGCCTCATCAGTGTGAGCTCTTTATTTTGTGGATTGATAATGCGTGTCAGATTTTCCGTGTTCCAACCGGCGCCGGTCACGTGATCCGCATGAATCAAGCTAAAGTGGATGGTTTCGTCGAAACCGGCCCCTGTGAGAAGCCGGGAGGTTTCTTCCAACATGCCAAAAAGCGTATTTTCCACTTCGGCGAGCGCCGGCTGTGCCGGCAAAGTTTCAGGCAAACGGTCGTAGCCGTAAATGCGCGCCACTTCCTCCACCAAATCCACGGGCAAACGAACATCGGGACGGAATGACGGCACGCTTACGGAAAGTGCCGGGCCGGTTTTTTTTGTGCCGAACCCAAGCCGGCTTAAGATTTTTGAAATTTCGGCTCCGGAAAGAGAAATCCCCAGAACTTTCCGAAAATATTCAGGGCGCACCGAAATTTTTGCTCTTGAGGCAGGCAACATGCCGCTTGTAAACACCGGCGAAATTTTTCCGATTTGTGTGTGCTCGAGCATCCGGCGAACCGCCTGCTCGCGGCCCGGATTCACCCCCTCGGGATCCACTTTTCGCTCAAAACGGTATGAAGAATCACTCGCCAGCGATAGGCGGCGCGAGGTGGAACGCACAACAGAAGGCGCAAAGAAAGCGGACTCTAAAAGAATATTTTTCGTGGAAGCGTCTACTTCCGTACTTTTCCCTCCCATCACTCCGGCCAAGGCAATGGGACCCGAGGTATCGGCAATCACCAGGTCGGTAGAAATGAGCTCATATGCGCGGCCGTCAATAGCAAGGAGCTTCTCGCCTTTGCGCGCGGGACGAACATAAATCGTATCTCCCTGAATGCGGTCCGCATCAAAGGCGTGAAGAGGCTGTCCCATTTCAAAGAGCACGTAATTGGTGACATCTACGGGAAAATGGATGGAGCGAAGCCCCATGGCCTCAAGCCGGCGTTTCATGGGTTCCGGAGTTGAAATATTGTTTATGCCTTCCAAATAAACGGCGGAGTAATAGGGACATAACTTCGGATTTTCGATGGCAATGCGAAATACGCGGCTGGATTTTTCGACGGCCCGTTTGGTTCTCGGCTTAGGTAGAACAAGTTTTTTGTCAAACACAGCGGCAACTTCACGCGCCACGCCGATATGCGAAAGCCAATCAGGCCGGTTCGAGGTGATTTCCACGTCCATCACCGCTTCCTCACCTTCGACTTTCGCAGTTTTCGCTTCCAAACCGGCCAAAGTCAGACGGCGAGCGATTTCATCGGCCGACGCCTTCAGCACAACATAATCTTTTACCCAAGCCAGAGATATCTTCACAGAAACCTTTAAAAAAAGTGACTGTCACTTTAGTGACTGTCACTTTTTGCTTTCCTATTAAAACTGCCTCAAAAATCTTAAGTCGTTTTCGAAGAAAAGGCGGATGTCGTGAATTCCGTAACGGAGCATGGTCATGCGCTCCACACCCAGCCCGAACGCAAATCCCTGATATTTTTTGCCCGATATCCCGGCGGCCTCGAGCACATTTGGGTGCACACTGCCGGCGCCCAGCACTTCAATCCATCCCGAGCGCGCGCACACCGGGCAGCCTTTTCCATGGCACATGAAACAGCTCATATCCACTTCCACGCTGGGTTCGGTGAACGGAAAAAAATGCGGCCGGAAGCGCACTTTTGTCGATGAGCCGAATAATTCGCGCAGGAAAAATGCCAGCGTGCCTTTTAAATCGCTGAATGTGCTTTTTTCATCCACCTGTAGTCCTTCGATCTGATGAAACATGAAAGAGTGACTGGCATCCACCGTGTCGGGCCGGTAGACCTTTCCGGGAGCAATGATTTTTAACGGTGGCTTATGACGTTCCATGATGCGAATTTGAACGGTGGAGGTTTGACTGCGCAGCAAATTTCCGTGACGCGTATAAAATGTGTCAAACGCGTCGCGCGAGGGATGGTCTAGGGGAATATTGAGCGCGGTGAAATTATAGAACTCGGTTTCAATTTCCCGGCCGTCTACGGCTTGAAACCCCATTTTCGAAAAAATGGAAAGAATTTTTCGAATGGTTTGCGTGATCGGATGAAGATGGCCCGCCGGAGGACGCAGGCCGGGCAAGGTTAAATCCATGTCCGAATTTTTTGCGCCGGCCGGTTTGAGCTTAGACGCATATGCCTGAATCTGGCTTTCCGCATGATTTTTGAGCTCATGAATGCGCCGCCCGAATTCGGCGCGCTCTCCCGGAGGGAGTGCCCCCAGCTCTTTTAAAAGAAACGTGACTTTGCCTTTTTTCCCGAGAAAGTGAACGCGAAGGGTTTCCAAAGACTGAGCCGTGTTTACCTTGGCCAGATGGTCTTCAAACTCTTTGTCTATGGAATCGATTTGTTCGAGGGTTAGCATATTTGAGTACAGCGTACGGCGTACGGCGTACAGCGTAAAATGCTTTTGACACCGTACGCCGTACGCTGTACGCCGTACACTATTTCCGGACCAATTCCACCAGCTTCTTGAAAGAAGCGTCGTCTGTAGCAGCGATTTCGGAAAGCTGTTTGCGGTTTAAGCTTACCTGGGCTTTTTTCAGGCCAGCGATAAATTTAGAATAAGAGATCCCGTTATCGCGGCAAGCGGCATTCAGTCGTAAAATCCAAAGACCGCGCATCGCTCTTTTTTTAGCTTTGCGGTCGCGGTAGGCAAAATACATTGCGCGCTTTACGGTTTCTTTTGCCGTGCGGAAGAGCCGCCCTCTTCCTCCTGTGAATCCTTTGGCACGCTTCAGTACTCTTTTGTGCCTTTTTCGGGTTGCGGGTCCATGTGCAGCTTTTGGCATTGCTATTCTCCTTTTCGTACGGCGTACACAGTACAGCGTACGGCGTCAAAAGTAGTTACGCTGTACTCTGTACGCCGTACGCTGTACGAGATTACCCGTAGGGTAATAATTTTTTCACGCGATTCTCGTCGCTGCGGTCGACCAAACGGTATTTTCTAAAACCCCTTTTTTTGCCTTTCGGCCTGTCGGTGAGCAAATGACGTCTTTTGGCGCGAGGCCGAAGCACTTTGCCTGTCGATGAGATCTTAAAACGTTTCTTTACCGATTTTCTGGTTTTTAATTTTGGCATGCAAAAACTCTCCTTTGAAAAAGTGACTGTCACTTAAGTGACTGTCACTTTTTATTTGTAACCTGGCGGCTTGCTATTCCGCCGTACTCTTCCGGCCGCCTTTGAGCGGCATCATATATACCGTCAGGAGATTGCCTTCCAGGCCGGCATTTTTTTCTACTTCCCCGTAATCTTCCAAGAGGGAAATAAAACGGGACAGCACATTTTTACCGCGTCCGACATGAGCCATTTCCCGGCCTCGAAAAAACATGGTGAGTTTTAATTTATCGCCCCGGCCTAAAAATTTTTCGCTGTGGCGCAATTTGGTTTCTAAATCGTGATCATCGATATTCGGAGTCAGCTTGATTTCTTTGACTTCCATGACATGCTGCTTTTTGCGCGCTTCTTTTTCTTTCTTGTTTAAATCGTAAACATATTTTCCATAATCCAAAATCCGGCACACCGGAGGATCGGCATTCGGAGAAACTTCCACTAAATCTAAAGCGACTTCTCTGGCTTTAAAAAGGGCCTCGCGGGGAGACATAATGCCCAATTGATTTCCATCCTGGTCAATCACTCTGATTTTCGGAACGCGGATTTTTTCGTTGTATCGAATATTAATCTTGATAAAAATCATCCTCCTTTAGTACCGCATTCCATTTAATTTTGTGGGTATACGGTACTATATAGTTTGTGAATGGGCGTAGCCCATTTTTAATTGTCATGCCGTATTAGATTTTTTGTTTAATTTCATTTTGAAGCCTTGCGATTATATCCTCTAAGGCCATGACACCGCAATCTTTCCGTCCACGGGCGCGTAAAGCCGCCGTGCGAGCGGCGGCCTCGCGGTCGCCCACCACGGCGATATACGGTGTTTTCTCTACCTCCGCTTGACGTATCTTATAGCTGATTTTTTCCGGCGCAATATCTAATTGCGCGCGAAGGCCTGCCTGTTTTAAGGCCCCGGCCACTTCACGGGCGTACGCCTCCTGTCGTTCGGAGATGGAACAAACCCGGATTTGCACGGGAGAAAGCCAAATAGGAAAAGCGCCGGCGAAATGTTCCGTTAAAATTCCAAAAAATCGTTCCACAGAGCCGAATACCGCGCGGTGAATCATCACCGGGCGGTGCGGCTTGCCGTCGGGGCCGATATATTCAATCTCAAAACGCTCCGGCATGGAAAAGTCCAGTTGAATGGTGCCGCACTGCCAAGTGCGCCCAATCGAATCTTCAATATGAAAATCAATTTTGGGCCCGTAAAATGCCCCGCCGCCTTCTTGCACGCCGTAACGAATTCCGGCCGAGTCCAGGGCGCGCACCAGGCCCGAGGTGGCCTTTTCCCAAATTTCATCCGAGCCCATCGAATCTTTCGGACGCGTGGAAAGCTCGATATGCACTTTCTCAAAACCAAAAGCTTTATAGAGGCCCAAAATCAGTTTCAGGCATTGTGACATTTCTTCTTGAATTTGCGCTTCAGTGCAATAAATATGGGCATCATCAATCGTAAACGCCTTCACGCGAAAGAGTCCGTGCAGCACGCCCGACATTTCATGCCGGTGCACCAGGCCGAGCTCGGCCAATCGAATCGGTAAATCACGATACGATTTGGGCGCGTTCTTGAAAACCAGCACGCCGCCCGGGCAATTCATCGGCTTAATGGCAAAGTGGGCATT
>JACQQR010000195.1 GCA_016206875.1 Candidatus Omnitrophota bacterium | reverse complement strand
TCCGGGTCGCTCTGGGGTTGAAAATCCGGTTCGTGGGCGGCATAAACCACTTGAACCCGTGCCTCGGGCAAAAAATATTTTTCCAGCAGATCTTTTCGAGTGAAATCCGAGCTGGCGGCCACCACAAGAGAGTTTCGAATTGTTTTTGGAAAATTCATTTTATAAAATTTCTTGACCCAATCTTGATACCACCGGCCCCCCGCCGGACCCAAGCCGGAAGCGAGCCGGTAGTCGGGAATTTCGAATAAATAAATCACAGAAGGTATGCAAGTCCAGCAGGCCAAATTATCGTACGCCGTGTGCACAAGGTCTAAGCGGTGCTTTCGAAACAAAAATGGCAGTCCGACTTGCTGAAACCAAAACGCTGAGCCCACTGAAACCGGAATAAATTTCCAATTTGGTTTTGAAATTCCAAAATCAACCGGTTCTCTTTTGTTACAAAACACGTAATATTGATACCGGCTCGCGCGCTGTGCCAACGCGGGAATAATGTTTTTTAAATACCGTGAGACGCCTTTTCCGTGCTTTTGGATATGCGTTGCATCAATGCCAATTCGCATTTTAATTGCTCAAGCGCTGATGAGTGGCGGGCTGGAAAAAAGCGTTTGATTTTTCCTTACCCACTCCACTAATTCGGCTACCCCTTCATCAGGCGCTGTCCGGGGTTCCCAGCCAAGCACTTCGCGGGCTTTACGGATATCCGAAATATATACCTTTTGGTCGTTGGGGCGCCAATCTTCGTATAATCGACGGGATTCTTTACCCAGCATTTGCTTCAGCAAGCCGCACAGTTCAATCAAGGAAAGCACGTTCCGGGGCCCGCCTCCCATATTAAAAATATCAGAAGTCTTGGCCCTGCAAACAAAGGCATCGAATGCCTTGACAAGATCCGAGACAAATAACACATCGCGCACTTGTTTTCCGTTTCCGTAGAAAGTAACGGGATCTCCGCGAAATGCGGCGATGGAAAACCAGGCCAGCCATCCCTGATCCTCCACACCCATCTGCCTGGGCCCGTAGATGCACGACATACGGAAAATGCCGATTTTAAGCCCGAGATGAGATGCGTAATCTTGCATATACAAATCTCCTGCGAGCTTGGAGCAGCCATAAGGAGAGCGCTCACAATGGTCTATATCGAAGGTCTCGGGAATTCCCAATTTGAAATTTGGATCTGAAAATTGATACCGGGTTGGAGTTTCTTCGATGGCTATCTGATTCACATGGGTGCCGTATACTTTATTCGTGGAGCAGTACACAATTGCCGGTGCCTTCGATTGCATGCGGGCGGCTTCCAATACATGGAGCGTGCCCAATGCATTGACGCGAAAGTCAAGCAACGGGTCTTGATACGAGGTGGTAACAGCGGTTTGGCCCGCGGTGTGAACTACAACATCCGCCCCTTTCATCTCGGCCTTGAGCGTATCCATATCCAGAATGTCAGCCCGGACCCGCTTCAAATGCGCATATTTCGACAGATAATCCCAATTATGCAAATAAGGCGAATCCATTTTTCCCATCAAGGCCAAACGGCTGAGATTGTCGTAGATGACAACCTGTTCTCCCCGTTGGGCGTAATATTCAGCCACGTGAGAGCCGATAAAACCAGCACCTCCTGTAATAAAAACCTTCATGCAAGTCCTCGCGTCTTATTTATAATTTGATCATACAAAGCCAGCACCTCATTCAGCATCTTTTCTTCCAGAAAATAGCGCTGAATGCGCTCGTGACCCCTTCGCCCCATTTCGCCTGCTTTTTCTTCATGGGTTAATAAATAGGCCATGGCCTCCTCTAACCCCGAAATATCCCCCGGTTTGATACAGAGTCCCGTTTCCTGATCCACTACAATTTCCGGGACCCCTCCCACCCGTGTGGCAATCACGGCTTTTTTCAATGCCATGGCTTCCAGAATCGTGATGGGCAATCCTTCCGTGTAAGAAGGAAGCACAAAAAAGTCAAAAGCATTCACCAGATCCAAAACGTCCGAACGATAACCGGTAAAAACGCAGGATGCATCAATGCCTTCCGCCCGCGTAAGCTCTCTTAAATATTGTTCATACCGGCCGCCGGTTTCAAGATCTTTTCCGACAATGAAGAACCGGGCTTGCGGGAACCGGGACAAAACTCGCTTCGCTGCCAGAATAAACTCTTGCTGCCCTTTTACGGGGCAAAGCCTCCCCACGGTCCCGATTAACTTCGTGGAAGGGGTCAGTCCAAACTCATGAAAGACATCCGCACGCGTTCGCTGAGGAATAGTTTTGTCCGGGCAAATACCATTATAAATGAGAGTGATTTGCTTTTGGGAAATTCCTTGGCAAAGCAGCGCCCGCCGGACTGACTCTGAAACGGCAATGAGCCGCGCGCAGAAGGCGGAGGTTATAGTGTCAAAGGCTTTTTGGTAGAGGCGTATCAGAGGCCCTTTGCTGAAATAATTCGGGATATGGATATGAGAAATCACCGGAACCCCGGCCCAAAACGCTCCGAGCCTGGCCGGAATATTCGCCGTAACCATTGCGTGGGTATGCACCAAATCTATTTTCTCTCTGCGCAGTAACGCCGCAAAAGAAAAGGCGTTTTGCATATGGTAGGACTTGGCGAAGGGAATAAAAAAAACGGGAATTCCTTGCGCCTGCATTCGATCGGCAAAAGCACCCGGGGTTGGAGAAATCACAATAACCCCGTCGCCGCGTGCCTGGAGGGCTTCCACAATACTCTGACAGACTATTTGTCCGCCGGAGACTTCCCCTCCCACAATGACATGAGCAACTTTCACTTCCGCGGCCCTTGGCAAACCCCAACGATGTACTGGGCGTGCCGGAAATCGTTCTTCCTGAATTCAAAATCTTGCAGCTCCATTTCATTAAACGGGGTTGTGCGCACTGCTTTGCTGATAAAGCCGGCCGCTTTCAGAGAATACAGTTTTTGCCGCAGCCGGAGAAAATCCGCTTTTTGGAGAAACCGGTGCAGCGCGCTTTGCCTTCTGGTTTGTCCAAACAACACAACGGAAGAAAAATAACGGCTTAATAATTTTGTAAAATCTTCGGGTGACCATTCCACCACATGAAACGGATTTTCAGGAGACGGATTTGTTTTCTTCACGTGCGGAGTGGAAACAATATAAATTCCGTCCGGTTTTAACACACGCGTAATCCCCTTTAAATAATCTTCCACCTTGGAAAGATGCTCAATCGTTTCAAACGAACAAACTGCGTCAAAAGTGCCTTCATCCAGTTGTATAGAACATGCGTCCATGACGTAAAATACGCTGTTGTCTTTGGCATAGTGTTTTTTGGCATACGCAATCGCGTCGGCTGAAAGATCCACCCCGACGAGTGAAGCAGCGCATTGCGAAAGATACGAAGTTCCATACCCGGCTCCGCAAGCAATGTCCAGCACCCGTTTGCGATCGCAATAGGGGCTTGCAAATTTGTATCTGGCCAGATGCAGCGAAATAATCCCCTTGGAAGTTTCCTGCGGAATAATCCGTTCATCAAAATGAGTGGTCATAAAAATCCTACGGTTGGATTTGCCACTGATTCATAGTGGTTTGAATCAGGGCAGCCAGAGAACTGTTTCCTTTTTCGTCCAGATAATCCATCAGCCTCTTCGCCACTAACCAGTGATTTTCCCCATCCGGAATCAATTCCAGCCAATTTTTTTCGGTAATCCAACCCGGATATTGAGGAATAAATTCAAAAATGGCCGCAATATAACTCGGATTGTATTCAAGTATCTGCCTGCAAAGCTCGCGGCTGAACAAAAGATCCCCCGCCGACAGCCGGTTCCGAGCCAGATTAAATTTGTAATAAGCGTTCTGAGGCTCCAGGTAGATCGCCCGCTCGTAGTAGGTTCTTGCCGATTCTTTTTTATTCTGACGTTCGTACAATTGCCCCAAAAGACAAAAATATTCTCCATCCAACGGAAACCGCTGAATGGCTCCCAGAAGAAACTGCTCGGCAAGCCGGAGCCCATCTTCGCCGCCGGAAGAAGGAAGAGAAGAAGAAGCGCCTGCCACAAGGTTTGAGCGAAATAAATAAAGTCTCGCGAATTCATATTGAATCCGGGCTTGGCGGCTATCCCATCTCACCGCCTGTTCGAGAAAGCCTTGGCTGGCTTCCAGTTCCGGCAAATGAACTTGGTTATGAATGCTCATGGCGTCCAACTTTTTTTTTGCCTTAAGATAATAATGTTCGGTAATCCACTGACGCCACAAAAAAGGAAGCGCTATCCATAATACAATCAGCACGAAAACTCCGGAGCCAAAAATTCTTCGCCGGGCCCAAGAAGCGCGGCTGGGCGCGAGCACCTCTTCTCTTTCTTCTTTGATTCCGGAAGGCATTGCAGCATAAGAACGGCTCATGCGCCAGAGAACCCCTCCGAACACCGAAAACAAGGCCATATTGGAAGGGATATGCATGGGGAAATCAAAGAAACTATGCGCCAGCATGCCGGCGGCGCCGGAGGCCAAACCCAGCGAAATCCAGAATAGCGTTTTACTTTGCACACGAAGCCACATTCGGACCACGGAGCGGGCCAATACAATCACCAAAGCAGATAGGATGCCGCAGCCCACAATGCCTAATTCGGCAAGCGCCTGAATATATTCATTTTCAGCGTAAAAAAAACGGAATTGATCAAAAATCGGCTTTTCAGGGATGCTCTTGTACAGCGGGTACAATTCCTGAAAACCGCCCACGCCGATTCCAAACCATGAAAAATCCCTGAACATATTCCATGTGTCTTGCCAGCGGGACAAACGGAAATACACAGCCAAATCCGTTTGTGTAAGCGTTTGGAATTTAGCAAAAAGCACCGGAAAAAATAATAAGCAGAATAGGGCCATCCCCAGACACAAGCTGACTGAAAAAATCAAAAAGGTTTTTATCCCCATTTTTCGTAACCATAAAACACTCAACATAAAAACTGCCGCGATCATCAGGGCAAGCGTCCCTCCGCGGGAGGCAGTCTGTGACAAGGCAAACCCTTGAAGAATAAGGCTTG
>JACQQR010000210.1 GCA_016206875.1 Candidatus Omnitrophota bacterium | reverse complement strand
CGATACACGTGGCCGGGCGCGAAATCCGCGTGGAACTGGACGCCAAAACCGGCGAGACTGTGCTGAGGCATGAATGGAAAAAATCCACGAAAATCCCGGCGCCTACGCAGGAAATGCTTGAAGGCCGAAAACCCGTGAAACTGGAAACGCAAAATCCGAACAAACCCAAGCTGGAGCTTTACTATTCCGAAGGCCAGCTAAAGTTTGGCGGCGAGGTGCTCATGGATGGGAAGCCCATCACGGATGACGGAGTGACTTATGTGGTTCATATTTTTAACAAAACGCCGGAGTCGGAGTTAACGGAAAAAAGCGCGGGGCTGGACACAAAAGAAATCGAGCTGACTTTATATGACGAAGAAAAAACGCGCATCGAGGATTTTTCCAAGCCCGTAAAATTCAAACTGCCTCATTTTGCTTTGGCCAAGAAACGGGAAAGGAAATTAAGGCGCGCGCGCGATTTCCTCTTTGATGCCGCGCTCTGGACCTCCGGAAGCCGCGCCGCGGCTTTGTCCAGGGCCCGCGCGCTCATTCAAGAAGAATACAAAAAGAAGCTCAAAGAATTGGGCGCCAAGCACCCGGATCATGTGTTGGATAAATATATGGATGCTTATTTTGACGGGGTGTATCCCAAGGCAAATTTCCTTACTGTCAAGGCACTTCAAGGCTGGCAGGAGCACTTAAAAGAGGAGGGTATCGATTTAGAACAATATGGAATCGATCTTTTCGCGCTGGTTTCAAGCCGCCTCACACCCGCCGATATTGCGCGCATTCGCCGGTTCATTGCGGGTGCCGGCGCGGCACATACCTTGGGTGCGCGCGATGTTCGAGATTTGACGCTGTCTCAAATCCTGACTCTTTCTCATGCCGCGGACAATCCGGATCTGACCGTTTCTTCGGCCAAAGGCGAGGAAGGCAATTCGCTTACGGATAAAACAGAAGCATGGATGGACGCGCTCGTTCATGTAAGCGTTGCTCAAAAAGAAATGGCTCCCGGGAGCAACGCTGAAAAACGGCTTGCCGCTCTCAGGGGAAAAATCAATTTAGATTTGAAAGACAAGGACGCGCGCGAGAAGCTGTACCAAGCCTATAAACAAATTGAGGCCGTGCTGGAGGCGCTGGGGCTTTCGAGCCGCGCCGGTTTTCTCGAAATTGCCGACGCTATTCTGCTCAACGATTTTCAAGCGCTCAGGCGGTTGGCGAAAGAAGCGGATATTGTTATTCCTGAAGATGCGGGGACTTTAGAAGCAATCTTGGCTCCGTTCCGCCAAAAAGCCGCATCCATTCTCCAAGGCATTGCCGAGCAGAAGTTTAAGAGCAAAGTGCTGTTTGCCAAGGGGATGGCCGCGAATTTATATCAATCGGCTCAGCAAAAAATAGCCGGGGCCGGAGAAGCCCAACAAGAAAAATCGACGGAAAAGGCGCGCGCTTTAAAACAGGAAGCATTTTTAGATTTGAAAGATGCCATTACCGCGCTCACCACCGCGCTCAAAACATTGGAACATGAAGAAGCCGCGCGCGAACTGAAGGCTCCCTTTTTAGCGGATCTCAAGGCCTCGCTCGGCCGGATGTTCTTCGAGCGTTTCAAATTGATTCCCAGCGAGTTCGATAGGGATCAGGCGCGCCGCTATTTTGAGGCAGCGATGGATACGGATAAGAAGTATGCGGCTTTATTCTACGAAGAGCTGGAGTTATTGCGTAAATATAGCGGAGGAAAACTTCAGTCGCGGCTTACCGGCCGGTCGAAAGATGAAAAAATTCATTACGGTTATCGAAATTCTGAAGTCAAGCCTAAGGAGCCCGGGGAAGCAACGCTCGCGGAAGTTCTGCACAATCAAGAAGTGTTGAATGAAAACGCGCATATGAAATATGTGCTGGAACGCATTCATGCGCGTGTGGAAAAGAGCGCATCCGAAATCAATTCGATGGCCATAGACATTCATATTGATGACTCTCTTAAGGAAGATGAAATTATTTCGGGCCGTCCGGAGATACCCGGTTTTAGCCCGGCAAAGCCGGGGCTCGCACTCGAGCTCAACCGCTTAATTCGGCAGAAAGACAAAACACAAATCCTACGCATCGGCCAGGCCGTGCGTAATGCCTATCGCGAAGGTTTTGCGCCTTTGGAGTTGGATGCCTATCGCGAAGAGCTTACCTCGGGAGATATGGCCAGCATCTCGAAGGCGTTAGAGCGCATGGTGGCTCAAGATGACAAAGATTTTCTGCTTGAGTTTTATGACCATGTTCTCCGGCGCTACGGACTTTCTGCCCAGATCGACTGGGTGCTTGCCGCCAATAAAATCAATGAAGGCCGTGACACGCAAGCCGTGCGCGGCATCGGCCGCATGGGGCGGCAAATTCGCGTATTCATTCATTATGCCGAGTGGCTGGCGGGTCTGCGTGAAGCGTTTGGCGAGGCATTTTTTACTCAGTATGCGGAACTCTTGCTGCAAGGGGACTTAAACGAAGAAGGATTCGGGCACTCTCCCGACGGCGATGATTTGGGTCAGTATCATCATATCGGTGAGATGGAACAGAATATGGCCAATGACGCGCGGCTTGTGTTTGCCGGGGAGCTGGCTGAAAACCAGGCGCTTCAAGAATCCATGATTTTGGATCACTTGTTGATACTCAAGAAAAGAAAACGGCTGGCGTCTCTTGAAGCCTCTCTTGAATCGCTGCGCAAGCAATTGCCCGGAGAGCAAAGAGCGTTTAATGAAACGCATGAGCAGATTCTCAGGTTACAGGGCAATATTGGGACATTGGAAAAAGAATATGAGCGCCGTCATATTTTGAGCGCCGCCGGCGGTGAAGCGCGCAAAAAGGCTCGCGAGCTGACACAGAAAATTCGGGGGGCAAGCGAGGAATTTTTGGACACCGCCGTGGAGCTTGTGCAAAGGAACCGGCTGATTGAGGCCGTGGGATTTGACTCTTATTATGTCAAGGCGCTTAAGAAAGAAATGAAGCGCCGCACGGGAAAAGAATGGATAGACTGGAAAGAAACCCGCGCGCACTACGGACGGTCTCCCCGCGGCACAAGCGATGTCATCTCGAGCAATGCGGTTGTCATCGCCTTCGAAGTGATTTCAAAATGGGAATTGGGCCGGGATATGGACGAGGCCAGTGTGCGCCGCATTGTCAATGAGATGATTGACCGCGAATATCATCAGTGGCATTGGCTGGATCGCTCGGGCAAAGTGTATACGCCCAAACCGGTTATTTTTGCCCAATTGATTCGCCGCCAATCGCCTGTTTCCGCAGAGGAACTGGGGCGTTTGCTCCGGGATATAGAAAATGGGCGGCCGGTTGAATCTCCGGAAGCCATCCGCGAAAAAATCCGGCAAGGTTTAGCCGGCGCCGGCGACTTTGAAGTGAACATGCTGGATATTATCGATGCGCTCCAGCGCGTGGAAGGCGCAAGCCCCGAAGACATCAAAGAGAAGAAACTGTTGATTCTCAGAGAAGCCGAAGAGGCCGCCCGCCAAATTGCCCGGCAAGGCGAAGAGTTTTGGAAGAGTCTTCATGAAGTGCGCATGAAAGCTGTGGAACTTGAAGTGGATCTGGAGCGCGGCGATGACCGTGTGGAGCTTGCGCTCTCGAAGCTTGCGGGGAACAAAAATTGGGAAAATGAATTGATTCGCCGCACGCGCGAAAAAGGGCGCCTGTTGCGCGATGATTTATTGGATGAGGTCACGCGCATTACCAATGCTTACGCGAAGGAGCGCGTAACACAGGAAGCTCGCACTCAATTCAGTTTGGCCGATGAAACTTCACTCGCCAGTATCCAGGAGCGCACCGAACAAAATATATCGAACCGGCTTGAGTCTATGGAAGCCGGTTCTGTTCTTTCGCAAAACGAAATTTCCGAATCTGTGGATATCAGCCAGCCTAATCTTGTGCTGGCGGAACTCCGCGGATTTTCGGGCGGAGTCGAAGAAGCAGATTTAAATGCCTTGGCCGGAGATTTGCGTTCGAAGGAGCGGCGGTATTTTGAAGCCATGCCGCTTGAAGCGCTGGAAAGAGCGGGCCAGCCGGACAGGGATTTTTATTATTGGGTGAAAGATGAGGAAGGCCGCACGCAGTTTCGGGTGTTGCGTGCGTGGCAGATTCAATTTTTGCGAAAGAATAAGGAACAAAAAGCAAAAAATATCTTCAAGAGCACCGACATAAACCGTCTGGAAACCTATTTGCGCAATGCCGTGCATGTGGACAGAAAAAGCCAGCGCCGGGTCTACGAAGCCTTGATGTATACGCAGGTATATATAGGAAAACAATGGGCATTTGATCTGGAAAACGGCTTGGGCATTTTCATCAACGACCGCGAGCTCAATGGTTATGACGGACGCTGGGGATACCGCCAGATGGCCGCCCAGGAAAATCCCAAGCTTCTCGCCTCCAAATTTGATTACACCGGGGACGTCAAGGTGCGGCGCGTGCTGGATAAAATCGCGCGCGACAAAAAAATTGCCGCCCGCCGCGCGGGCCGTCCGGCATTGACCACCGAGCAGGCGATCGGGGAGGCCCGGGAATTTTTAGCGGAGAAAATGATTGAGGGCGCTAAAATCGTGATGCATTTATTCGGCCGCAATTTGGGACGCGGATTTATCTCCTTTTCTCCGGCTGCCGGACGTAACGTGGAGGACAATCTTGGCCTTGTCCTGGACCTCAAAATGCTGCGCAAAAATATCGTGCATGAACTCAATCACGCGCATTTCTGGATCAATCTGAGCGAAGAAGAGCGCGAGGAAATTACCAACCGCCTTCGCAAGCTGAACGGTTTTGATAAGGCCGCTTCCTCGCTGATTGAAGAATCGGGTTATACCATGGAGCAAGCCGTTGAAGAGCTGATGGCCTATATGAGCCAGAATTTAATCGACTCGGATCCTTCCGTGATCACTCAAAGTGAATCGTTCCTGGTGGAAGCCATTCGCATGGATGAAGACAGAAGAGAGCTCGAGCGTATTTATGATGAGTTTGCATTCTCCGCTATCCCGTCTCTTGTAAAGCGCCATGTGACGGAAAAAGGCTGGCCGGGTTCTGATTATTCTCAAAGGCTGGAAGAAGAGCGGGCTCTGGATGCCAAGCTTAGTTCGGAAGTCGAACAAGAATTTAATGAAGGCAACCTAAAACGCGCCCGCACAAAATATGCTGAGCTTCGCGCAAGGGCACGCGACGGCGAGGGCAATATGCTTTTGGTGGATGCGCCTCGGGAAGTTGCGGCATTTGTGGGGAAACGAAAGCTTGCGGAGGCACGCGCCGCATCGGCTTGGGCCCGGCGGGTAGAGAGTCAAATCGTCAATCAAAAAGCTGAAGAACTCACGCGCGCAAAAACGGCCGAGGCTGTGGCTGGGTACGAGAAGGCGGAGCATTTGTACCGGGCCGTGACTCGCAATAAACAGTTACCGAAAGCGCTTCGTGAAGCGGCGAAAAAGGAGAGGGCTTCGGTGGCTATGCAGATTCATGATCTGGCCAAACAGCTTGGCAATGAAGAACGCGCCGCTCGGGCGCTCGCTGTGGCCCGCCGCTCGGATCGATTGCGTGAAGATGTGGCGAAACTGGACGCCTCGATGATCTTGCTTGATAAAGGATGGATGGGCAAAAACGAATTGCCTTTGGTGCCCCAGGAATTCCTTTCTTTGGCGCTTCCTGCTTCTATTCGCGAAGGTATTTTGAGCCGTAATCAGCCGTTGCGTCTTTCACATCGCGTGCAAATTACTCCGGACGAGGTCAAGGCCGTAGAAGCCTATTCTGAAGCGCAGAAATCGAATGTGGAACTTTTCTTACAAGAGGCCATTGAGGGAATGGCCGCTAAAGAGTTAAGAGGTGAAGCGTCCTTGCTTGCCTCAAGCGAGCCGTATCGCCAGTGGTATTTCTCGCAAATCCGATCGCTGATGAAAGAACGGCTGGAGCGCGCCGGACGAGAAGCAGTGCCTATCAAGATTCTCTCCGTTGGCTCCGGAACCGGAGAGCATGAACTGGCGCTGCAAAACCTGGGTTTTGCAGTCACCGGGTTGGAACTGGATGAAGCGCGTGCCAAAGTCGCCCGCCAAAAAGGGCTTGAAGTGATTGAAGGCGATGCCCACCGAGCCTCGCATTGGGCGGGTGAGGCACAATTCGACGCGGTGATTTTCTCCGAAACGATGGGCAATCTTGGGCTTCAAAAAGCGATCGCCGAGGCCTATAAAACTTTAGTGCCGGGAGGGAGAATCCTTATTACGGACGGACTCGGAAATGTGCCTGATATTGTGAGTGGAAATTATCGCCGGGAAAATCGTTACAATCTGTACCCGGGCGGAATGATTCAGAATCATTTGCGCGAAGCAGGCTTCCAAGCCATTCAAGGAATACCGGTGCCGCAAGAAATTGCAGAGGGACAAATATTCATCACGGCAATCAAGCCGGCGGAATCGGGCGTGGCCGCAAGTTTGGGTAGTCAACCCTTGCCCCTCTCCCTCTCAGAGGGAGAGGGTAGGGTGAGGGTGGCGCGCGCCATCGCGCGCATTCGCGCGTTGCGTCCGGGCTTCGCGCTCAATCCGGCGGTCACGAGCGGTGTACGCGTGCGCAGTTTTGCGGGCACAGAATTTGCCGGCGCACCGGCTTATGCGGATCTTGAAACCGGCATTATTTGGCTGGACGCAGATTATGTGCGCACAGCCTCCGTGGATTCTCTTGCGCAGAGCATCGTGCATGAATACCGCCATCTTTTAAATATCGCGGAAATCACCGACAGCGATTTGATTTTGCGCACGGCTAAAGACGAGCTTTCTGCCTATAGCGCGCAGAGGGATCTGGCGCGCGCGCAAGGGGATTTGGCCACAGCCGGCATTCTTGATTTATTCACACGCGGCCTGGCGCGCGCCATTGCCGGTTATGCGCCGGGTGAGCCGCTCAATCAATTGGACCCGTTTATTCGAGCGGCGATTCGTGATCAGGCAAGTGATGTCACTATCGGCGATTTGGCCTCACTCGAAGCCGCGCTTGAGTCTATGCCCAAAGCCGCCGCTGCTCAGGCGCTTCGGCTTTTGAGCGCGCATCAAAGTTCGCCGGCCTTCTATTACGGCATTCAGGAAATTGTAGCGGCAGCTACTCCGGCCGCTCGCGACGCGCGCGAAGCGCTGGCAAGCCGCAGGCTCAGTTTCCTGGCCATGCGGCGTGCGACTTCCTCCGCGTTCAGCGCTGAGGTCATGGCCGGCGCGGCGGTTGGCGGGGATATGTCCATCAAACCGTTTGTCACCACCGACATGGTGCGCACAATAGAAGATGCGGAGGCGCTGCGCACGAAACTGGATCCGAATTCAAAGGTCACGCATATTTTGATGGTGACGAGCGAGCTGGAGGGTGAAATCCGTGCCAGTAAGTCATTTGAGCCTTTTCTCAAAGTTCGTACAGGCGAACCATACGCTGTGCTTGAGCTTTCCGTGGGCATGCCTGCCGGCCGTATCCATCGAGACCTAATCGAAGAAGGCGCGGTGCGGGCCAATATCTCCCACGCCACGCGCCAGGCGCCGCAAGTGGCTGAAACCTTGGCCTTCACTATTGTGTATCAGGACGCCCAAGCCAGCCTTACATCAGAGGAAGAGTCTCTGGTTGCCTCCTTTGCCACAGCCATGGCCGGCTATATCGCCCGGAACGGCGCCCAGGGCCTGGTTTCTGTTCAAAAGTTCGCCGATCAAAATCACTTGCAGTTCAACCACGTAAGCGACACCTCCATCACCCTGGGCTTCCAATCCATCATGGCCCTAGTCCATTATCTCCTCCAAGAACTCACCTCCGAACGCGCCGCTCAACAGTCTGCGTAAGCCCCGTACGTTCCTTGGGTGTATACCAAAAAAGGCAGTGAAAATTGGCACTATTGCATACGCGGCCCCTCTCCCTCGCGAGAGGGTGAGGGGGTGGGGTGAGGGTTTGACGCTACCACCCACCCTCACCCTTAATCCCTCTCCCTCTCGCGAGGGAGAGGGGCCGCGAGACTTGAGCGGGCTAAACAATTACCCCTCTCTCTTGGTTTCAGAACGGTAGTTCTCACTTAATCGATTATAAATAACTTAAAAAAATAGTTAAAACAATATGTAACTATATGGTATTATTAAAGTTGGAACAGGTTTTATTTTCTCGTTTATTTGACATTTTAACAATTGGCGTGTAAAGTTTTAATCGGATGATTTCAAAAGTAATAAATAAAATCTTTT
>JACQQR010000209.1 GCA_016206875.1 Candidatus Omnitrophota bacterium | reverse complement strand
CATTCTCTACTTTAAGCACGTCGCTTACGGTGGGATCAAACCAGACGGTTAACGTATTCCCACGATGATCATAAAAAACTTTTACTTGGGCCATATTTTCTCCCCCGTTTTAATTGTATCTGTTGGATAAGCAGTAATCAAAAATCCGTTTCCATTCACTTTTTTGCTCACCGCGCATACCCAGCGGTTTGCTCGCCAAGTCTTATAAAAGAGGTAAACGGAGGAATCTTGCTTACTCTGCCTTATTTCCTCGGGATATTGAAGAGTATTCTTGACCTCTATCTCGTGCCCAAGCATGGCAGGATGTTTTATACTGGTGATGGTCTGCCAATAAGAGCGCGTTGTTCGAACCGAAAAGCCGAGAGGGGTCATGACTTCAAATAAGACTTCTTCCAAAGGGTTTTTCATGGGCAGTATGATACCATGTCAGTTCAAAAAAACCGTGAAATTTGACATTTTGGGGCTCGTCGGGTAGAGTTCGTTCATTCGTTCGTTTCAAAGGAAGGTTACTACGATAAGGATGTTTAAAAGACGCCCGCTATTTTTAAAATCTTCTTCGCTTGCCCTTGCGATTTTGTTTTTGGCCCAGAACATTTCTTGGGCTGCGCCTTTGGGTTCGCTTGCGCCCTCTCCGGCACCTTTTGCCGGCGCCGGCTTTCAAATCCCGGTTACCCTGGGTGAGATTCAATCTTTCTACCTGCCTCACGAGCAAAAAACCCCTCAATTCATTTTAATTCAAGACGTGCATGCCCATCCTCCCACGCAAAAAAAAATCCAGTCTGTTCTGGATTATCTCTGGCGCAAGCATCACTACGCGTGTTATTTTCTGGAAGGCGGTATCGGGAAAGTGAGCGGCGACTATTTGCGTTTTTTTAGTGAAGAATCTTTGAATCAAAAACTCGCCGATTCGCTTTTCGAAAAAGGGGAACTGAGCGGCGCTGAGCAATTTTTGATGCATGCCGGAAAAGAGGTTGAAGCCTACGGCATCGAAAGCCCGGCGCTGTACCGGAAAAACCTGGCCGCCTATCGAAACGTGATGAGGCAAGCGGATCAAACAGCTCAATGGTTGTTGCAGCTAAAAACCAATTTACGCTCGGAAGGAAGCCGTATCCTCAATCCAAAGTTACGCAAATTTTTAGAAGAATGGCAATATTTCGCCGATTCGAAAGGCGAGCTTCTAAGGCATTTGGGTGCTCTGAAGCGTTTTGCCAAAGACACGTTAGAATTGGATCTCACACAAGCACAGCACCAGCTTGATTATCCTCATTTGATCCGGTTATTTAAAGTGCAGGAGCTGGAAACGAAAATTGACAAGGTAGCCGCAGGAAAAGAAGCCGCCCAACTGAGCGAGTGGGCGAAGGCACATAATCTTACTGTCATTCTGAGCCCCATCATGGGCGAAGAATCTACATTGCAAATCGGAAAGAATGTTTTGGCTTCGCAAAACGTTGAGGGTAACGCGACCCAGATTCTTCGCGCTCCTGTGGGCGCTCAGAATGACAGTACACGAATACTTTTCGAGCGCTTCTATGACGTAGCCTCACCCAAAGGCTTTCGCTTCAGCCAATATCCCCATTTCAATCTCCAAGTCGGTTCCGAGATTCTTCGCGAAGAAATTGATGCCGAGGCGCTGGACGAGGAAATGGCGAAAGTTTCTGAAGCAATAGTAGCGAAGCTGGCCGGCACCGATGCAGAAAAAAATTTCGTTCGCAAGCTCAAAGATTATTTTTTGCTCAAAAATTTGCTCTCACTCGAGCTCACTCCCCAGATGTATGAAGAAATACGTTCTTCCTTGTCATTCCCGCGAAAGCGGGAATCCAGTGACTTTAACAAATTGGATTGCAAGTCGCTGGATTCCCGCTTTCGCGGGAATGACAATCTTATTCACTCCGCCCTTTCCTTTTACCAACTCGCTCGTACTCGCGACACGGCCATGATTCAAAATGTTATGGAACGCCTCGAGGTTTCCGGCCAGAAAAAAGCCGTGCTCGTCACCGGCGGTTTTCACACCGAGAGTTTGGCTCGCGAGCTCAAGCGCCGCAACATTTCTTATGTCACCATCCGCCCGCGTATAGACGCCGCCGGCTTCACCGAAACCAGCCGTCAATATCAAGACATGATGCTCCGCAATGATTTCCCTCTCCCTCCAAGAGTGAGAGAGAAGGGTGAGGGTGGGAAGATCTCTCTGGCCAGGCATCTTTCGACCATCAGTTTGGATTCCATAGCACAACTGAGCCCCGACAGACAAGATGCCCAATACCACGCCGCCATTTTATTAAGAGAAATCGCCGCCATTTATCAAGCACAAGCTCGCGCCCAAGGCCGCAGTTTGGCGATCGGTCCTAATGAAGTCCATGGTTTCAACCAAAGCCTCGCCGCCCGCAGGCAAGGTGTTGAGCTCGTTGATGATCCACGCCAGCAAATGTATGTTCTCAAACGTAACGGCCGGCCTATCACATTGAGCCAAAAAAATATAATGCTGACTGCTTCAGGCGATCTAAACCTAATAAGCACTCCCGCCACCGCTCGCTCGCTCGGACAGGCGGCGGGGCTTGCTTTTTATCCGGGCTCGAGGGGGCGGGATGGTTTGGTTCAGGCTTTGATTGGGCGCTTGGAGAATGCGCGGGAAGATTATTTTTTAAGTTTGAAACATGGCTCGAGATCGGGTTTGGATCGAGACGAGAAAAAGACATTGATGGAGCGCTTAAGCTTGGGCGGTAGTTTGGCCGGGTGGAAAGTGTATGTCATACCAAAGACAACGTTTGACGCGGCATTGGAACAAGTGCTTCCCGGTCAGGTTCCGGCCGGCCGCACAGCGGATGAATACAAACAGTGGCTTTCGAGAACCCCTGCCAATTTAGTTTCTTATTCTTCGCGCGAAATTGTAATGACTCAGGATATGGCCTATGGGCTCATTTATGATGATAAAACAACACTCAGAGACGGCACGCCCGCCAATCCCTCTTTATTTTTTGCCAGGCAGGTGACTGACGCTATTTTGTTCCGCCATTTGTTGTGGTCGATTGGGGAGTGGGCACGCGGTGAGGAAGAAGGCGACCAATGGATTCGCGCAAACGCCTCCCGGTGGGATATTCCGTCTGGAAATTTGAGAGGTTGGAGTGGGCCTAGAATAAGAATGAAGATCGCTTACGACACTTTGCCTGGCAAAGATACGCCGCATCATCTAGCTATTTTTGACGAGAACACCGGAAAATACAGCTGGTATTTTGATTATGAACGATCCATATCTCCCACTCAAACCCATCCGCAATTTGAAAGCCTGGAAGCCACGCTGCGATTTTTATTCAATGACACAAGCTTGATTCCGAATGGGGAACGTGAGCGGCTGATTGATGATCTAGCCTGGTTTCAGGTGCCTGTGAAATCCGTGACAGAGTTGGAAGAAATGGGCAGTCGGGCAAAAAAAGATTCTGTAAACTCAAGGAGTTTTTTGGATAGGTACGCCCCGCAAAGGCATCACCGATTTGAAGATGAAAAAGATGGTTATCGTGTTTACAGCCAGGCGAATACTTGTGTGTTCCAGATGGAAGGAAAACAAGGTTATTCACATCAATTGCTGGCTTCGATGTTATTTAGTGAATCTATGCAGCGTTGGTTGCATGCGCAGCAAGCCAAACATTATCTTTTCAATCAACGGATCGGCGCCCGGGAAATCTCCGAGATCGATCCAAACGGAATTTTAGCGCAAAATGCGATTGGCGATGTGTTGGTAGTAAGCCCGGAAACATTGAAACTCATGAATCGCATCGCTGCATCTGATGGGTTCAGTAAAAGCAAAGACATAAGCCAGTTGGATGCGTTCTTAATAGGCGGATTGGTGCTGGCGAATCCGCGTGCCGGACAAAAAAAAGAAGGATACATACTGGTTATTTCAGAACAAGCCCGCAAGCGGCTCAAAGAGATAAGAGTCTCACACGGCCAAGGGGGCGAGGCAATAGATCGAATGTTTGAAGCGATTGCCGGCAATCTCAAGAGTGAGGCAAAGGCAGAGGATTTAGATGCTGAATTATTGGAGCAATTTTTAGCGGCTTATAACGGCAGCAACCTGCAGGCCGAAGCTTCTCAAGCAGCCGAAGCCCCTGAAATCCCGCATTTATCCAAAATTTTTACCTTTTCTCCCGAAGAAAAAATCGAAATTTCAAAGCAATTTATCGTTAAAGAAAAAGAAGTGCGAGATGAGCACGGCGCTCTCAAAAAACGGTTAGCCATTAAACCACGCGCTGGGTGGGCACGGGCCTTTCTTGACGGGTACAAAAAATTTGTTAGGCGGCCGCTTGAAGATCCATTCATTTACTTTGATGCCTCCGGCGCTTCGCCCGCACAAATTCACGGTTTGCGTGATTATAAAATCGCATCTGTCGCCGGGAAAAAACCCGGTAGTGCGATGCAGGAAATTGCAACGCCAGTGCTCAATCCTGATGACGGCAAAAAGGCGCTTTTAGTCGAGACACAAACCGGCCGCGTGGCCGTGTTCGCAGATGGCAAAGCCCTGCCTGTGTATGACGACGTTACTGATGTCGGCATTCCGCGTCACTTACAGGCTGAGCCTCCGGTGCTGCTCAAACGGTTAATCCATCAAATCCGGCAACTAAATCCACAGGATCGCATCAAAGCCGATGAAATCGCCAAGCTCATTGCTTCTTATTTTGTCGTCGACACAGAAAGCTACACGCTCTATTTGCAGGACGACCCCAATCTTCCCCAACACCTTCACGCCCGCGCGCCCAATCGCGGGAAGGGACTTGCGCCTCTCTTTTTCACGGAGCGCGATTTGGCGATGTTAAAAGGCGTTCTGGCGGGAAAATTAAATGAGTTCCTGCATGTCACGTCCGAAGAAAATAGCCGGCTCGACTCTGAATCCCCGGGCGATGAAATTGAAACAGGTCCGGAAAGCTCGGCTTTCGGGAAATTGCTGGCTTTGGCCGAGCGAGTAGGCGACATAAAAACTATGGCCGCCTTCACGCGCCGCAATAATGACGACTGGCTGGCAGAAGATGACAAGCGGCGCGGTGAGATTCGCAGAGAATCGGCAGGCGTTCTCTCAGAGCTCGCCGGGCGGCTTGACCCGAGCCTTCCTCTGGAAGAGAGAACGCCGGAAATTGTTCGCGATTATTGGACGGCCTTGCGTGATACTTCTGCAAACACGGATCCCCCTCGCTTGAGAACTCCGGCTTCTAGCGCAGATGATTCGTATGAAGTAGATGACGAACTTAGGTCTTTGCTGGCGTGTGTGGTCCCGAATCCCGGGCGCGGAAGAGCAAGAAGGCCAGGGGAGGAACAGGACAGAATTATATACAGAGGCGGTGACATGCCTGATGTCAGCAGAGGGGACGCTGTGTTTATGGGATTGAGCGCCGAGCCGGCAATGGGTTCAATGCCGACGAGTTCGCTGTCATTCAGATCGGACGTTACCGCCGGCCGGGCCGCGCGGCTAGACCATCAGAGCCGGGATGATTTGGATTTGTCCCGTCAGCTCAGAAATGTGGCGGGACAAGTGTGGAATGACATGCACCCAGCCGCTTGGGCGCTTTTGGAATCATTCATGCTTTTGGGCACAGTAAAGTTGCCGGAAAATGTGGTAAGTAATTCTGCCTTTTTCCAATGGGATTCCAAAAATGATCCGGAGGGCTTAGCCGGTTGGGAGCGCAAAGGTGAAATGGAAATGGGGCCATACACAGTGGCGCTCGATCGCGCTCAGGCTCAGCTTACGGTCAAGGCGCCTTTAGGCTCAGTCGTCATGCCACTGAATCGCGATTTTATGGATTCGCTTCGCATGACACTTACCAGCGATTCACTCATTATCGAAGGCAGATCGGATGCGCATCCGGATAACGGCACCGTTCAAGTGGTAAGCGGCATTTTGGCCTTTTACAGCGCGTACAACACCAATCCCACCGAGGCCAGAGAACGGGCAGGCCGGAAAAAAATATATGATCGTTATAAGCGCCGCTATTTTAGCCGGGATCGTTTATTGGGTCCGGAGCAAGTTGCTACTTTCATCACTCAGGCGAATCAGCAAGCGCAGATTGCACCTGAAGTCGAGTGCAATGAGAAAACACTTGAAGCCATTGAAGCCATTATCTTAAATCATCAGCAACTGATGCTGAATGCTCAAACTGAGTCAGGGCTGATTCAGCAATACAACACGGTTCTCACATTTGTTGCGGCTCAGCAATCTCAAAGAGGCGATGAGTGGACAGCCAACACTACTTCGCGCCTAACCACCACCTTCACCCGCAGGCTAATGGAACTTCGCCGCTCGCAAGCCCAAACGCCAGCACCCGGCTCTCAACCGGTAGCACTCCGATCCGGCCCCGGAGGGTACGCCGTACCCGGACCCGCCGCCGAGCCAATCCAGCAAGCCATCCAAACTCATTTTTCCTCAACTCCCGAATCCGCTCTCGCCGGCGCCGACCCCGCCTCTCTCAGCCAGCTAGGGGTCGATATCAACGACGCCACCGCCGCCGCTGGGTTGCTTGGTACATCTGAATTGAAGCTAAATTCGTTCATTGTG
>JACQQR010000208.1 GCA_016206875.1 Candidatus Omnitrophota bacterium | reverse complement strand
CCGAAGGCGGATCCGCCTTCGGCGGAAAGATTCCGGCCTTCGCCGGAATGACACCCACTCTGAACGGTTACCAAGATTCTTCGCCCGCCTCTGTCGGTCTCAGAATGACAGGAAGAGTTAATCCAAATTATATTTTCTTACCTTATACTGGAGTGTTTGACGCGAGCAATGCAGTAACTTGGCTGCTTGGAGCTTGTTGCCTCCGGCATCTTCGAGCGCTTTTTCAATCATCTTTCGCTCAAAATGCTCTGTTTCATTTTTCAACTCAATCAGCATCGTCCCCCCTTGTGTCATGCTTTTTTCTGACTTAAGTTCGGAGGATAAAATTTTGATAATGTCTTCTTTCGAAAGGCCTTTTTTGTCCGCCAGCATATACAACCGTTCCAGAATATTTTCTAACTCGCGAATATTGCCCGGCCAGTGATACTCCATAAGATATCCCAGTCCGTCCGGGGTAAATTCTATTTCTTTGCCGATGCCGGATTTTTCTTTAAGGAGAGAAGCAATATGCTGAATTAAAGGCGGGATATCTTCTTTTCGCTCACGAAGGGGCGGCAAAAATACCGGGATGACATTAATCCGGTAAAAGAGGTCCTCGCGAAAATTCTTCTTTTCAATTTCTGCGCGCAGGTCTTTGCTTGTGGCGGAAATAATACGGACATCTATAGGGATATTCTCTATACCGCCCACGCGCTTGATTTCGCGCTCCTGGAGAGCGCGCAATAACTTCGACTGCATGGCAAGCGACATATCGCCCACTTCATCCAGAAGAAAAGTCCCTTCTTTAGCCAGTTCCAAAAGCCCCAATTTTGTCGTGAATGCCCCGGTAAATGAGCCTCTTTCATGCCCAAATAATTCACTTTCCAGCAACGGGTCCGGCAGTGACGCACAGTTAATACTTACAAAGGGTTTGTCTTTTCGATGGGAATTGTAGTGAATCGCCCGAGCCACCATTTCTTTTCCCGTTCCGCTTTCCCCAACAACCAAAACTGTGCTGTCGGACTTGGCGATTTTTTCAAGAAGTTTGTATATTTCCTGCATTTTGGAGCTGGTCCCAATCAAGTTGTGCATTTGATACATCGATTGGGTTTTCTTCTCGATGGAAGGAAAGGCTGTGGAGAGCCGCTTCTGCCCAAGCGCGCGACGCACGGCCACTAGTAGTTCGTCGAGCTCAAAGGGTTTCACCAGATAATCCAGCGCCCCTCCCCGTACTGCGGAAATCGCGGATTCCAGGGAGGCATGCGCCGTGATCAAAATCAGGTTTGTGTCTACATTATTTCTTTTCACCGCTTCCAACACTTCGAATCCGTTTATATGGGGCATCACAATATCCGAAATCACCACTTGCGGGCGAATGGCAGGCAGTTTGGCGGTGGCAAGCCTTACATCGGTGAACGCGTGCGGCTCATATCCTTCTTTTCTGAGCGCTTTCGAGATGAAGTTTAAAATATTTTCTTCATCATCGATGACCAAAATAGGGATAGGCTTTTTATCCATAGTTAGCGGCTCCAACGCGGCAATTGAATCACAAATTCCGTGCCCGCTCCTCTTCCTGATTTCACAGGCTCTTTCACAGAGATTTTTCCGCCGTGGCTTTCTACAATTTTTTGCACAATCGCAAGCCCCAGCCCAGTGCCCTCTTTTTTTGTGGTATGGAACGGCTGGAACAGCACTTTGCGCATTTCTTTAGAAATACCCCGGCCGGTGTCTAAGATAGAAATAGTGACATATTCGGATTTTTGATCTTTTACGGAAATCACCAAGTCGCCCTTCTCGGGCATGGCTTCATAGGCATTCAATACCAGATTGAACAACATTTGTTTCATCCGGTTCGCATCCCCGTAATAACGAACGGCTTTTGTTTCAAAATTTTTAATCACCCGGATATGTCCGTTGCAGCCTGAAGTATGAGCCACCATGGCCAGCACCTCGCTTACGGCTCCGTTTAAGTCAAAGTATTCCTTGTGCAGTGTATTGACGCGGGCATAATCGAGAATAGAAGTCAGGATATGTTTCAGCCGCCTGGTTTCTTGAATCACACTGTTCATCATTTTTTGATTCTCGTCGGAAATTACATTTTCTAAATCTTTTTGAAGCACCTCAACGGTGCCGCTAATCGCCGCAAGCGGATTCTTGATTTCGTGCGCAATGCGTGCCGTAAGCTCGCCTAAACTAGTCAGCTGCTCCTGGTTTTTGATTTTTCGTTCCAGATGATAAATGCGGCTTGAAAAATAGGCCCCCAAATACCCGACAATGGCAAATAAGGTGATCCATACCAGTGTGATATAAAAAATTTGAAAGTATTCTCTAGGGTGATAATAAGGCGCCAGGTGTAGACCCCACCCGGGAATTTCAATTTGAAATGATTCAAACAAAACTAAAAGCACAAACATCAGGCAGGAAATAAACGTGGCGGCTATACTTCCACGGTAAGGCATCATCAGGGCGGAGCCTAAAATAGTCATCGCGTAAAAAACCACAAAAATGCTGTGGACACCTCCCGAAACATGCACAAGAACTGTTTCCCAAATTAAATCCAAAGCCATTTGTGTATAGGCAAGCTGGCGAATCCGCTTTTCTGAAACATACCAAAAAAGGTAGACGATGCTGAGGGCGCACAAGATCACAACCAGCCAAGAAAACATCCCCCGGTATTCGGGAAGCGCCCAAAAGCCCAGGCAAAGTAAAACTGTGGCGACTAAAAGCCGCGCCACGATAAATATTCGCACATTGACAATCAGCACATCCGACATTTTTAGCGCTCCTGCTTCCAGGCACTTCCGGGAACAGCTCTCCCGGGAAGAACCGTATCTTATTACTTCTATCACTTATCGAATCGCCTGCGTCAGTGACAAAATCGGCAAAAACATGGCGATAACGATTCCGCCAATCACGATGCCGAGAAAAACGATGATCAAAGGCTCAATCAGCGCAGTGATTCCCTGCACAGCCATATCTACCTGCACCTCATAAAAATCCGCGATTTTTCCAAGCATCTGTTCCATTTCCCCTGTTTCTTCGCCTACGGCAATCATCCGGGTTACCATGGGAGGAAAATATTTACTTTTACTCAGTGGCTCCGCCATGCCGCCCCCTTCTTTAATCGATAAACGCACTTCGTCAATAATTAGCTCTAGCTGCCTATTTCCGGCTGTTTTAGAGACAATTTCCAAAGCCCCCAAAATAGGAACACCGCTTTTGACGAGAGTAGCCAGTGTCCGGCAAAATTTGCTCACCGCCGCTTTCAAAAATAAAGGGCCGAATACGGGCAAAGAAAGCAGGGTGCGATCAAACCAGAGCCTCCCGGGAGGCGTTTTGATAATCATGCGAAATAAAAACACTCCCGCCACGATAGAAATGATCATAAAGAGTGAATTGCTTCGGATAAAATTGCTTGCCGCGATGGCTAATTCCGTGGGATAAGGCAATCTTGCCTGAATCGAAGAAAATATTTCGGCGAATTTGGGAATCACAAAAGCAAACATGGCATAAGAAATGGAAATCGCCACAGCGGTCACTACAGCCGGATACACCATCGCCGATTTCAATTTTTTAATCAGGGCATTGGTTTTTTCCATGTAGGCAGAGAGCCGGTCTAGAATTTCATCCAGTTTGCCGCTGGTTTCCCCGGCTCGAATCATATTGACGAAAAGCGGGGAAAAATATTTTTTCTGCTCTTCCAAACTCTCCGAAAAACTTTTTCCGCCTTCCACCCCTGCCTTCAATTTTGAGGCCACTTCCTGGAACGTCGGATTTTCCATCTGCTGGGCTAAAATATCCAGAGATTGAACCAAAGGCACGCCGGCGTTGAGCATGGTGGCCATTTGCCTGGAAAAAATAACCATGTCTTCCAGTTTAATTTTTTTGCGCCGCCTTTTTCCGCCGTTTTGGCCGACGGAAAATAGCGGAGATCTTTCCCTGGCCGGATGAATTTGCACAATGGTGAATCCTTTTTTATGCAATTCCGTGACCAGGGAAGCTGTGTTCTCCGCTTCTTCAATACCTTTGACATCCCGTCCCAATGAATCTTTAATGAAATATTCAAATTTTGGCATAAGAGATCCTTTGCTAAAAGTTTTCTTCTGATGTGATTCGTAGTATTTCTTCTAAAGTCGTATGCCCCGCAGAAAATTTTGCTATGGCATCTTCAAACAGGGTTTTCATTCCTTTTTCGACCGCGCGCGTCTCGATTCCAAAACTGGATTTTCGCCGCGTAATCATCTCGCGAATTTCATCATCCACAACCAGCACCTCGCTGACGGCCATGCGGCCGTGGTAGCCCGAACCGTGGCATTGATTGCATCCTTTGCCCTGAAAAGCTTTTCCCGATGGCAGTGTCAAAACCAGTCCCAGGCGGGACAACACTTCCTTGGGAATTTCGACGGACTGGCGGCAATTTTCGCAAATTTTCCGGCACAGACGCTGGGCCACTGATACGAGTAAGGAAGATCCGATCAAAAATGGCTCTGCTTTCATATCGACCAATCGCGTTACGGCGCCGGCCGCGCTGTTGGTGTGGAGCGTGCTAAAAAGCAGGTGCCCGGTAAGCGCCGCTTTTACCGCAATATCCGCAGTCTCCGAATCGCGAATTTCACCCACAAGAATAATATCGGGGTTCTGTCTCAACAAAGACCGCAGGCCGCCGGCAAATGTAAAACCAATTTCGGGATGAACCTGCGTTTGCGTAATTCCTTCGATCAGGTACTCCACAGGATCTTCTACGGTCATAATATTCCGCTCGGATGTATTGAGCTGATTTAATATGGAATACAATGTAGTGGATTTACCGCTCCCTGTAGGCCCCGTGATGAGCACCATGCCATAAGGTTTGGAAATGGCATCCTGGACTTTTTCCAGATTGGTTTTGGTGAATCCCAGTTTCTCCAACCCGTGTCCCAGCGAAGAGGCGTCCAAAATTCGTAAAACAATTTTCTCTCCAAAATAAGTGGGCAACACCGATACCCGGAAGTTAATTTCTTTGCGCCCCAGCTTGATTTTAAAACGGCCGTCTTGAGGAATTCTTTTTTCGGTAATATCCAGTAAAGAAAGAATTTTCAGCCGCGCCACCACGCTGGGATGCATCTTGATAGGAGGCATGACGGCTTCTTTTAAAACGCCGTCAATCCGGTAACGAACCCTGAACCTCTCTTCATAACGCTCAAAATGGATGTCGGAAGCCCGCTGTTTGATGGCGTCTTGAAGAACTAAATTCACCATCTTGATTAAGGGCACGTCCGTTTCTTTGATTTCCAGCGCTTCCGCATCGGAAATCTCTTCAATCACTTTGATATCCGCATCCGCTTCCTCAGCCAGCTCCAGAATTTGGCTTAAATGACCCGCGTTTTCGAAGTAATCATCCAATGCGGCACGTATTTCACTGACGGGAGCGAATACAGGAATGATTTGCATTTTTGTTGCCCGTTTCAAATCGTCAATGGCTTCCAGATTCAGCGGATTGCTCATGGCCACCGTGAGAATGTTTCCCAATTTGCTCACGATAATAGAGTCATATCGATAAGCCAGTTTTTGAGGAATTAATTGTATCCAATCCGGATCGAGATGAACGGATGCAATACTGATGAACGGAATGCCCAAATGCCGCGACATAAAGCTGATAAAATCTTTTTCCTTTAAAAAGCCTTCCTGAATCAGCATTTCAACGAGTCCTCCGCCTCTTTCCTGCATAGCAAGACAGGCGCGGTCCATGGCCTCTCGACTCACCCAACCCTCCTCTATCAAAAGCTGTTTGATTTCCTGTTCGCTCATGATCGTTGCCTCTTATGAAATTTCCTGCTCGCCCGCAGTCAGGCGGATGACTTCCTCCAGAGAAGTATCTCCTTCCAGGGCCTTGGCAATCCCTGTATCTCTCAGCGAGCGCATTCCTTCTTCAGATGCCTTTCGTTTGATTTCTTCCTGAGATAAATTATCCATCACCAATTTCCGTATTTCGGGAGTGAGCACAAAAACTTCCGTAAGCAATGTTCTTCCGGAATACCCTTTTCCCGAACAATGAACACATCCCACAGGGCGATAGAGCATCAACGAATTGTTTCCGGAACGTTTTTTCTGTTTGAGTAAATATTTTTCGATCATCTCATCGGACGGCACATAGGCTTCCCGACACTGAACGCATAACTTTCGAGCAAGCCGCTGCGCAGAAATCATCAAAATCGATGAGGAAATAAGGAAAGGTTCCAACCCCATATTACGAATGCGAACCAGAGAGCCGATGGCATCATTGGTATGGAGCGTGCTCAGCACCAAATGCCCCGTGAGCGCGGCCTTAATAGCGATATCTAATGTTTCAAAATCCCTGATTTCTCCAATCATGATGATATCGGGGTCTTGCCGCAAGATGGCGCGAAGCGCGGCGGAAAACGTAAGGCCTGTGCTTTCCTTCACATTCACCTGGTTGACTCCTGAAACCTGGTACTCCACGGGGTCCTCAACCGTAGTGATATTTTTTTCGGGGCTATGAAGCATGTTCAGTATGGAATAAAGGGTGGTGGATTTCCCGCTTCCCGTGGGTCCGGTCACCAAAATCATTCCGTGCGGTTTCATAGCGCATTGTTTTACTTTTTCCATTTCTTCCTCTAAAAAACCGAGTTTATTTAAATGGAGCACGGAAGATTTCTTATCCAAAATTCTTAGACACACTTTTTCTCCAAAACTGGAAGGAACCACGGAGACGCGAACGTCCACTTCTCGCTGCTGCACCTGGACCTTAAAGCGGCCGTCCTGAGGCACTCTGCGTTCGGCAATATTGAGCTGGCTCATGACTTTAATTCTGGAGACCAAGGCGTTGGCCATAGCGCGGGGCGGGGCCGCCATTTCTTCCAATAAGCCGTCTATGCGGCAGCGAATGCGCACGCTTTTTTCCCAAGGCTCAATAAATAAATCGGAGGCGTTTTTGCGAATCGCCTCAGAAATCAACAAGTTGGCCACTTTAATTACCGGGGTTTCAGACGCCCGTTGGCGGAGCAGCGCCACATCCTGCGTATCCCCATTTCCTTCCTTTTCAACTATATGAATCAATTCTTCAAGCTGATCTTGTGAGTTATCGGGCAATGCCCCCGAGACATAGTGCTTCTCGATCGCCTCATTCAGGCGGCTTGGAAGGCTTAACACCACGTCGAACTTTACATTGAGTTTTTTGCGCAAATCATCCAAGGCAATAATCGAAGTAGGATCGCTTGTGGCCAACGTCAAAACATTCTCTATCATAAAAAGCGGAATCACTTTATGTTCCAAAGCCACTTCAGAAGGAATGAGTTTTAGGACTTCAGGCATGATGGAAAAACTTGTGGGATCCACAATAGGATAACCAAATTCATCCTTAAGAAAGTTGAATATTTCCTCCACACTCAATAAATCTTTCTCAATTAGATAATTAAATAATTTTTCTTCTGAATGGCCGGCCTTAGTGATGATT
>JACQQR010000194.1 GCA_016206875.1 Candidatus Omnitrophota bacterium | reverse complement strand
CCCCAGGCCAATTCACTAGGCGGAGAGCGCGGCGATGAAGAACGCCGCGCGCATTGCCGGGAGCTTTTGGCCCAGCACCGGCTGTCTGAAAGCGTGGAATACCGGGAAGAAGAAACGGACCAATATCCCTCGATTCATTTGCTTTCCACCGATCACATTTTTAGTCCGGATGGCAAATATGCATTGGCCGTCAGCCCGGATCAGAATCATGCCAAACTGCAATCGCTTTCTTCCGGGAAATATATTGCGCTTTCGCACGAAGCCAAGGTAACTGCGGGGGCGATCAGCGCCGATTCGAGAACTGCCGTTACTGTGGCCGCCGACGGTACGGTGCGTCTGTGGCGTGTCCGAAGCGGAAGACGCATTCATGAATGGAAGGACGAGCGCTCACGATGCACAGCGGTTACTTTTCTCGGCGCCGGCTCGTCGCGCGTTGCGGTGGGCACAGTTTCTGGCGGCATTTTACTCTTGCGCCGCAAACCCAATGAAACAGTGTTCATTCGCAATGCTCATGGAAATGCCATCACCTCCTTATCCGCTTCCTCTGACGGCCGGCGCTTGGTGAGCCTTTCCCGGAAAGGCGAATCCGCGCGCGTATGGGATGTGCGCGAGCGAAAGCATTTGTGGCAATCTCCGGCATCCCGAGAAGTGATTCAACAGGCTGTCTTGAGCCCGGACGGAAAGCGTTTGCTGCTTGCTAATCAAGGGGAGACAGCGTGGATTTGGGATGTTGAAGCGCAAACGCTCGCCGCAAGGTGCTTACTGTCCCAGCCCTGGCAAGAACGATCCGGTCTGAGATTTGGGCGGGCAATATTCAGCCCCGATGGAAAACAAATTGTGAGCGCGACTCACGGGGTTGGAGACATACAGCAGGGGATTCTGCATATTTGGGATGCGCGCACAGGAAGAGAAATGAAACGATATCGTGCTGAGGCGCAGAAATATTGGAATCTGGGATTCATTGTAGACGGAAGCGCGCTCTTGGCCAGCCGCTCCTCTTTTCTTGGAGACGGCGTTATCACGCTCCAAACATTTTTTGCGGGGCCCAGAAGCGCTGAAGAAGAGCTGATGTCCAGAGAATTTGAATTTTCTTCGGCGCTTCGCCGTAATTACGCCGCACAACTACGAACAATCTCACCCGAGCAATTCGCCGCCTGGCGTGAGGCGTTTCGCAATATGACGTTGCTCGTGGACACGAGAAGAAGATCGCGGGCATATGCTCAATTAGGGGAATCTATCAAGCTGATGTTGGGCATATCTTCTACCGCGTCTTCAAAAATCAATCCTTTGGGTTCAAATGATTTTAAGCTCATCGCACTCGTGCTGGATTACGCCGAACGAAATGGCATAGAACCCAAAGCAGAAGCGGAAGCGGCCGCAGCGGCGGAAACGCCTAGCGCAAATCCGAAAGCCTCTTCGCCCACACCCCAAGCCTCTTCGCTCGGAGTCAGTCTTGGCCAAGGGCAAAGGAACTGGCAGGATGTGAAGCGCGTGGCCACACAAGTTGCGCGCGGAATATTTGATGGGGAAGCGTGGCAGCGGTGGGGTGAACATATTATTTTTAAGTCCCCTCTAGTAAGAGGGGACGCACTACTCGAAAATACACTGGCAAACTTCTTGCGCTCTCGAAGCCTACAGGCAGTTCTCTATCAGTCTTCTTAATTTTTTCGAGGGTAGTTTTTTACTTCTTTTGCATCTGCTTTTTCCCGTTTAACTAAACGATCTAAACCTTTAAGAGCTTTTTTGGAATATTTAGATTTTTTCATTAGGCAATACCTGGGAAAGGTGAATCGGGTGTAAGTTGGAGCAAAAAATCTTCACAAGGCATGCATAAAATATTTTTTTGCTTTATCCGTTCTTTGCCTCGGTAGAGAAACAATAGTTTACTTTCTGGATATTCATCGTAAAAAGAGGCGAGGCCGCGCAAATCTTCCGGGCGAACGCGAGTAGTATTTTTAACCTCAATTGCAATAATATCGTTGGAACCGTAGAGAATAAAATCTACTTCCACTCCGGAGTGGGTTCGCCAAAAATAAAGTTGGGTTTGTTCTTTAGAATAGGCGATCCAAGCCCGAAGGTGCTGGGCGATTAAACCTTCTAAAACGCACCCGCCAATTTCTTCAGATCTGTCCAATGGGCCTTTGGGTCGAATGGTTCGGTATACACCTGCATCAAAAAAATAAAATTTTGAATGGCGGGAAAGATTCCGTTTTGCACGTTTAGAAAAAACCGGAAGCCTATAGGCCAAGAGTAAATCTTCTAAAATACCAACATACCCATCCACTACTTTTCTTTCAATTTCGCATTCTCTAGAAACATTACTCATATTAATGGGAAAGCTGTGTGAAAAACTAATTGCTTCCAAAAATCTGGAAAAGTTTCCAAGATTTCTCACTAAACCTTCAGACTGTACTTCTTCGCGCAGATAAAGCGTAATGTAGGATTCTAACACTTTCTCGGGTTCCTTAGACATCCAGATTAGAGGTATCAAACCAATATGTAAGGCACGCTCTAAATTAAATTGCTTGCCCAGCTCTTTGGCCATAAAGGGATGAAGAGATGCGTATAAAGCTCTTCCAGCCAAAAGATCCACGCCGGTCCGTTTCAATTTTCTCGCACTAGAGCCTGTGAGAATAAACTGACGCGTGGAATTTTTTTCGATAAGGCTATGAACGACGGGCAGGAGTTCAGGAATTTTTTGTATTTCATCGACGAGAATATGTTTTTTTTCTGGATATCCTTCAATAGCTTCACGAAGCCGTTCCGGCCTGGCGCTAAAAGTACGAAATAAATCCGGTTGCAGTAAATCAAAGGTTAGTGCATCTGGAACTTGCTGATGAAGCCAGGTGGTTTTTCCCGTGCCCCTGGGGCCGAAAAGAAAGAAGCTTTGTTTGGGCGGGAG
The DNA here is from genome assembly GCA_016206875.1 of Candidatus Omnitrophota bacterium. Lineage (GTDB taxonomy): Bacteria > Omnitrophota > Omnitrophia > Omnitrophales > JACROU01 > JACQQR01. The sequence goes on along the minus strand of JACQQR010000194.1, from coordinate 3,190 downwards.
TAAAAATCGTCTTATCAGTTCCATTTTTGGCCTATATTTGTCCCTTCTAGTTCCAAATTTAGCACCCTTTTGGCAGAATACAAGCCCTATTTAGAAAACTGTCACTTTATCTTATTTTCCAGTTCTGCTATTATCACGAGTTCCCGCAGGGGGTGAAAGGCTTACGGAGGATGTTATGTTACGATCTGAATGGCTGGCTAAACGCAAAAATGATCCGATTCGCACGCAGATGCATTATGCCCGGAGGGGCATCATTACTGAAGAGATGCAATATGTGGCTCAGCGCGAGCAAGTGGAGCCTGAATTTGTGCGAAGCGAAGTGGCGCGCGGCCGTGCCATTATCCCCGCCAACGTGCACCACGAAAACCTCGAGCCCATGATCATCGGCATGAACTTCAATTGTAAGATTAATGCCAATATCGGTAACTCCGCTGTAACTTCCAATGTAAGCAAAGAACTGGAAAAATTGCACATGGCCGTGCACTTGGGCTCAGACACGGTGATGGATTTATCTACGGGCGGAAATATCAACGCCATTCGCGAGGCCATTATTGCCGCAAGCCCGGTGCCGATCGGCACTGTGCCGATGTACCAAGCCATTCAGCAGGTGAAGCGCGTGGAAGATCTGAGCGATCGGGATTTGATCGATAACATCGAGCATCAGGCCAAGCAGGGTGTGGATTACATGACGATTCACGCCGGCATTCTCTTGGAACATTTGCCGCTGGTGAAGGGGCGCATCACGGGCATTGTCAGCCGCGGCGGCGCGCTCATGGCCCAGTGGATGATGCATCACCGGAAGCAAAATCCGCTGTACACACATTTTGACAGGCTGTGTGCAATTTTTCAAAAATATGATGTATCGTTTAGCTTGGGTGACAGTCTTCGTCCCGGGTGTTTGCATGATGCCTCTGACGAAGCGCAATTTGCCGAGCTGGCCACGCTGGGCGAACTGACGCGCCGCGCGTGGAACTATGAGGTGCAGGTGATGGTGGAAGGCCCCGGCCACATCCCCTTCGATCAAATTGAAATGAATGTGAAAAAGCAAATGCAAGTGTGCGACGAAGCGCCATTCTACGTGCTGGGGCCGCTGGTCACCGATTGCGCGCCCGGGTATGATCACATCACCTCAGCCATCGGGGCTACGATGGCCGGCACCGCCGGAGCCGCGATGCTTTGTTATGTCACCCCTAAAGAACATTTAGGACTTCCCGATACTGAAGACGTGCGGCAGGGCGTGATCGCTTACAAAATTGCCGCGCACGCTTCCGATATTGCCCGTCACCGTCCCGGCGCGCGCGACCGGGATGACGCGATTTCCAAAGCGCGCTATGAATTTGATTGGCGCAAACAGTTTGAGCTTTCGATGGATCCGGAGACGGCACGCAAAATGCACGACGAAACACTGCCGCAGGAGATTTTCAAAGAGGCGGAATTCTGCTCGATGTGCGGCCCAAAGTTTTGTTCGATGAGTATTTCTAGAGAAATACAGAAGGATTTGTCATCCTGAGCCCCAATCGGGGCGAAGGATCTAGGTTGCGTATCGCAAAGTATGCTCTTTCGCTTCGCGCATCTTTCAGGTAACGCAACCAAGATCCTTCGCGGAGTTTACCCTTGAGCGAGTAGCGCAACCAAGATCCTTCGCTACGCTCAGGATGACAGGCGAAGGGCTCAGGATGACAAAAGAGAGATTATGATCACTTTAATCAACGAAGAAATACAAAATTTATCGGATCAAGAATGTATTGCGCGTATCCGCGCGCACAAGGAGCGTTTGGGCCGCGAGCTGCTGATACTTGCGCACAACTATCAGCGTTACGACATCGTGCAGCTTGCGGATTATTATTCTGACTCACTGGATTTGGCGCGCCGCGGCAGGGAGGCGCATGAGGCCAAATATATCGTATTTTGCGGCGTGCATTTCATGGCGCAAACCAGCCGCGTTTTGGCTGCGCCCCATCAGCGCGTATTTTTGCCCAATCACCTGGCCGGATGTCCGCTTTCTGATTTTGCCGAAATCGATCAGGCCGAAACCGCCTGGGAAGAAGTGACACAATATACAGGAGCCGACAATGTAGTACCGGTGGCTTACGTCAATTCCACGGTGCTGATTAAGGCCGTGTGCGGCCGTAACGGCGGCACGATTTGTACCTCAGCCAACGCCGACAAAGTGTTCACGCATTACCTGAGCCAAGGCAAGAGGATTTTGTTTATGCCCGATGAGCATTTGGGCAATAACACGGCCGTTAAGCTCGGGATTCCGCGCGATGAAATTGCGCTCTATGACCCCGCCAAGGAAAACGGCGGTCTCGCCCCCGAGGCCATTCGCAGGGCCCGCGTGATTTTGTGGAAAGGCCACTGTCATGTGCATACGAATTTTACGCCGGCGCTCGTTGATGCCATGCGCCAGCGTTATCCCGATGCCGTAGTGCTGGTGCATCCGGAATGCCCGGAGGCCACGGTGCGCGCGGCCGATTTAGTGGGCTCCACCAAATTCATGTCGGCGTATGTCGAAAAGGCCGAGGCCGGAAAAACCATTATCATCGGCACCGAAGTCAATCACGTGCGCAACCTCGCCCTCATGAATCCGCATCTTCGCATTCTCGAGCTTTCCCGATCGCTTTGCCCGAATATGTTCAAGATCAATTTGCGCAATCTCTTGTACACCTTGGACAATCTTGGGGAAGTGAACGAAGTCTTCGTGAAAGAAGACGTGAGGCAGGATGCGCTCAAAGCCGTAAACCGAATGTTTGAAATCGCTTAACACAATTCTTGTCATTCTGAGCCCTTTGGGCGAAGAATCTAGATTGCAACTTAGATCCTTCGCTGCGCTCAGGATGACAAAAATATTATGCTATCCCAAATCCAATCTAAAGCATCCGATCACATCGATCTGACCCACGAAGAAGCCCTGTGGCTATTCGAGCAGCAGGATGCGTCTGTGTTGAGCGAAATTTATGCGTTGGCCGCGCGCGTCAATCACGAGCTAAACGGCGATGTGGTCAGTTTCATTCACAATATGAATTTCAATTACACCAATGTGTGCGAGCTGTACTGCACATTCTGCGCGTTTCGCCGCGACGGCGATGAGCGTGACGCGTATGTCAAAGGCCCGGCTGAAATTTTGGAAGCCATCCGGGGCCGGGCAATTTCAGAAATCACCATGCAGGGAGGTCTCACGGAAAAAGTG
>JACQQR010000193.1 GCA_016206875.1 Candidatus Omnitrophota bacterium | reverse complement strand
GGCCTTCGCCGGAATGACACTCACTCTGAACGGTTACCGAACAAATGGATTTTTAGAATGAAATTTTACGGACAATTTTCTTTCTATTTTTTGAAATTTCTTGCTGTTTTTTTCTTTGTTGTTTATTGCGGCATTCCTGCCTTTGCCCAATCTAATGTCCAAGAAGACAAACTGGTTCCCCCCGGACAAGAAGCGGCCTCATTAGAAAAACAATTTCGGGAAGAAACAGAAGAAAAAACCGTTCCCAAGCAACCGAAACTGGAAATGGAAAAAGAACCTGTTCCCGAAGAACCGCTGCCTGAAAAAGAAATCTACTTCCAAGTAGACAAAATCAATGTGTCTGGCAACACAGTGATTTCCACGGAAAAAATTGGGAAAGTTCTCAAGCCCTATGAAGGCCGCAGGCTGAATTTGTATTTGCTGCGTGAAGCTGCGGGGAAAATTACCGCCCTCTACCGTTTGCAAGGCTATGTGACCAGCCGGGCTTATGTGCCCCATCAACGGATTAAAAACAAAACCGCGCAAATTAATGTTCTGGAAGGAAAAATCGGAAAAGTCAGCGTGGAGCGGGAGCGTTATTTTTCGGCGGGCTGGATACGCTCTCAGGCGGGCCTGAGGCCGGGTGAAGTGCTCAATTACAAACGGCTCGAAAAAAACTTAACCCGTTTGAATCAACACCGTGACATAGAAGTAAAAACAGTCCTCACAAAAGGGGAGCGACCCGAGACTTCAAATAATAATTAAGAAGTAAAAGATCAATTCCCGTTTCATGTCAGTTACGGTTTCGACAATTTAGGATCAAAATTCATCGGCTATCTGCGCCAAAGCGTGGGATGGGCCCATAGCAACTTTCTTCAGCGGGGGGACGTCTTTAACGGAAAACTGATTGGCACTATGGATCGTTTTGATTTCAAGGCCATTGCCCTGGATTATCTTTTACCCCTCAACGATGAAGGAACGGGCTTTCAGTTTGGCTTTAGCGATGGCCGGGCCCGGTTTGGCAAAGAACTGCGAGCTTTGCGCGTAAAGAGCCGCTCCACTACGTTCACCACCAATTTCGTCCAACCTCTTTTTTATAGTTCCGCGTTGGAATTGGAAGGGACAGTGGGATTTGATTTTCATGATTCAAAAACTAAATTGCTCGATCGTTCTGTGTCTCATGATCGACTGCGAATTCTCCACACAGGTCTCCAGGCGGAAGAGCGCGACCGCTGGGGCCGTACGTATATCGGCCAGGAATTCCGCTTTGGATTTTCCGGATTTCTCGGCGCTATGCCCAAGCGTTCCGATAAATCCTCCCGAGAAGGAAGTGAATCGCAATTTTTTAAATTCCGTGTTTCAAGCACCCGTATCAACCGTTTCATAAAGGGCACATTTTTAGTGGCCCGCTTAGACTTTGACGCCAGTCCCAATGTTCTGCCCGTAAGTGAAGAAATGCGCCTGGGCGGGGCCGACTCTGTGCGCGGATATCCTCAAGGCGATTATGTGGCCGATATCGGTTTCATGGGCTCTTTAGAATGGCGTATCCCCATGAAGCCTTTTTTTCCGCCTGACTTATGTATTCCGTTCACCCGCTTCAAATTCCAGGATTCTTTTCAGTTTGTAGGCTTTTGCGATACCGGCCGGGGTTTTACTCAATTAAAGCAAGGCACTCAGATACGGGAAGATATGCTCATCGGAGCCGGAGGCGGCTTCCGTGTCTATTTATCGCATTATCTGTCCGCGCGATTCGATTGGGCCGCCAGAATAGGCGATCCAGCCCTGCAAGAAGAAGGGAATTCCCAGTTTTACTTTTCCTTAAACGCCGAGTTTTAAGGGACTGCCCTTTCTTTCCTCAGTTTGATTTCAATCTCTTTCTATGCGATATTTTTTTATGAGCACTCAGGGTGGGTGTCATGCCAGCCCTCGATAAAAGCACTCGAGGGCAAGCTCCGGAATGGCACGCAGCAAGCGTGTCACCCCAGCGCAGGCTGGGGTCTTTGGGTTTCAAGATTCCGGCCTTCGCCGGAATGACACCCGTCCTGAGCGGTTGCGTTTTTTTAGCGAATGAACCTTTCAGCCCTCAGTAAGTGTAAGGAGAAAACAAAATGAATATTTTAAAAGTACTCCTGCTTGTTGGCTTTGTTTTCTGTTCTTCCGTCACGTGCTCAACAGCTCAAGTTTCCGGCTCGCAAATTTCAAACAGTTTGAGAGAAGCCGTTATAACCGAGATGAAAGGAGACGTGCAAATACGGCGCTTCGGCGCTAATGACTGGCTGAGCGCAGAAAAGGGGATTACTCTTCAAGAAAAAGATTCCATACGCACGGGAAAAGACAGCAAGGCAGAGCTCACACTCTCGGGAAAAGGTTCTCCCAGCGGCACGGTGCATGTTTCTGAAAACTCGGAAATGAGCCTGGATAAATTAATGATTGACCAGGAGGGATGGGAACAAACTTTATTAGATGTGCGTGTGGGAAAAATTTTGATTCGAGCGCGCACGTTAGAAGGAGACTCGCAGTTTGAAGTAAAAACTCCAACCTCAATAGCCGGTGTCCGCGGCACCGAATTCGAAGTGATAGTGGACAAAGCAGAAGCATAAAACCAATCCGATATTTTCTTCCCCCTATGCAACATATTGAATTACGTGCGGTTGCGCACCTAAATTGATTACTTTATAAATTTATATTTTTTTATGTTACATTTTAGTTAGGACAGGAATAGAACAGGAAGATCACTCTATGCCGAACATGAAAAAAGGATTTTACACGGCAGTCAGTTTATTCACTGTAATTACCTTTGGGTTTACTACTTCGGCCGTAGCGCTGCCCGAAGGCGAGGCGGTGGAACACGGCCAAGTAAGCTTCCAGCGCCCTGATGCAAGCACGCTCCACGTCACCGCCTCAGACCAAGCCGTAATCTCGTGGAACTCCTTCAACATTGCCTCCGGTGAAACGGTTCAGTTCTTCCAACCCAATCTGAGCGCCCAGGCCTTCAATCAAATTTTAAGCGGGCGGGAAAGCTTAATTGCCGGGAATTTATTTGCCAATGGCAGCCTATTCCTCATCAATCCCGCAGGCATTCAT
>JACQQR010000199.1 GCA_016206875.1 Candidatus Omnitrophota bacterium | reverse complement strand
TGTATCTTTAAACTCCTTTGTTTCCGCAGCTGAAGAACGGAAGGAATATGGTGTAGGCGGGACAGGGGCGCATAGCACTAAAAAGAAAGCTGAGTTAGAGCATTTCGAGCCTGATGCGAAAGCGCGCGCTGCGGATCCGGATTTTGATTTGTCCGGTATAAAAGGTCATGGCGCAAAATCTGAAGATGTAATGCATTTTGAACAAGAAAAAGCGGCAAAAGAAGCTGCCTTGGCGGGCGAAAAAGTAGCACCCAGCAAACATGGCTTGAAAGAAGACTCAGGCGCAACACACTACGAGCCGTAAATTTTTTAGTTTTTTAGGGGCTGTCCCTTTCAAAGGGACAGCCCCTAATATCCTCCCCTGTTTTCCCTTTATGTGACGCCAGTCACAGATATTTTCCTCCGTAGGCATATGCTAAGAAAAGTATAAACAATAAACGGGAGGGAAAAATAATGGTACAAATCAAATTCAATCGGAGAGTCCGGGAAACAAAAGCGCCCTCGGCAGAAGAAATCGGGAAGCTTGCCTATGAACTGTATCTGGAACGCGGCGGGCAAGACGGCAGCGATTTTGACGACTGGGTGAAGGCGGAGCAAATTTTGAAGGGAAAGCTGACGCGGTATAGCAATTGAAAATGAGCGTAGTACCGCAAAACATTTGATATTGTGGGTATGCGGTACTATGCAGTTTGTTGAAAAAAGAGGTAAAAAAAGGTGACCGTCACCTAAGATGACCGTCACCTTTTTTTACCTCTTTTTTTTCTCTGGCCTAATATCGGTTATAGCGAGTATTCTATACAGAAAGAGACGAGGAAAGACCGATGGGCCCCAAAACATTGATTCTGGTGGATATGCAAAATGATTTTTTTCCCGGGGGCACCGTAGCCATTCCTCGAGCCAATCAAATCATTCCTTTCGTTAATTTGCTTCAAGCTAAATTCCAGGGGATAGTGGCCGCGCAAACATGGCATCCCCGGAATCACAAAAGTTTCGCCAGCACGCATTACAAAAAGTCGGGAGAGACCATTCTTCTCAACGGGTTACAGCAAATCCTGTGGCCGGATCATTGTGTTGAAAATACGATAGGCGCCCAATTAGTTCGAGGCCTTGAGACTCGGAAAATCAATAAAATTTTTAAGACAGGGATGGACATGGAAATCGACAGTTTCAGCGGATTTTATGACAACGGCCATAGCAAGCCTTCGGGGCTCGGAGAGTATTTGTCGGGGAAAAAAGTCCAAGAAATTTTCATCGCCGGGTTGGCCACGGATTATTGCGTGAAGAACACGGCTCTGGATGCGGTGATGCTGGGTTTTAAGACCACGGTGATTGAGGACGCATGCCGGGGCATGAATCTGCACGAAAAAGATACGCAATATGCGCTGGATGAAATGCGGCGGAAAGGGGTGAGTATTATCACCAGCAACTTAATTTTTTCCGAATTATAGGAACACGTATGCCTCTTGCCACCGCTCTCCAGTTTCACGCAGTTTCTCCGGAAAAAGCCTTATCTCATTGGAGTGTTTCTTCGGGGCAGGGTCTATCTCCTGACGAGGTCAAGTATCGCCGGTCGGTGTACGGTTCCAACACCCTGCCTCAAAAAAAATCAAAATCTCTCTTCCGAATTTTTCTGGATCAATTCAAAAGCCCGCTGATTTATCTTTTATTTATTGCCGCTGCGATTGCTTTTTTTCTTGGAAAAGTGACGGATGGCTGGGTCATCATTGCCGTTTTATTCGCCAACGCCGCTATCGGCGCGTTTCAGGAAGGCCGCGCTGAAAAATCTATGGAGGCCTTGAGAAAGCTTTCCGAGTTGAGCGTGCGTGTGCTTCGCGGCGGCAAAGAAAAGCTGGCGGAATCAAGCGAGCTCGTGCCCGGCGATATTTTGGCGTTGTCGAGCGGAGATGCCGTGGCGGCGGATGCCCGGCTTATTGAAGCGCAAAATCTCGAGGCCGAGGAAGCGGCGCTTACCGGCGAATCTTTTCCCGTGGGGAAAAATATAGAAGCGCTTTCCGAAGAAACAGTTCTTGCCGATCGGCATAATATGGTTTATTCAGGAACTTTTATTTCCTCAGGCCGGGGAAAGGCGGTTGTAGTAGCCACAGGCCTTCGCACTGAAGTGGGTCGAATTTCTGAGCTCACACAGGAAGCGAAAGAACCCAACACACCACTTGAGAGCCGCATCGCCCAATTCGGAAATCATATTATTGTTGCCGCCTCAGTGATGCTGGTTGTTGTTGTGATCACCGGACTTTTGCGCAAAATTTCATTTTCTGAAATTTTTATGGTGGCCGTAAGCCAAATGGTTTCCTTCGTGCCGGAAGGGCTTCCGGTGGCGATGACCGTGGCATTAGCCATAGGCATGCAGCGTATGGCCGCCCGCGGGGCCGTCATCCGCAAACTGTCTGCTGTGGAGACGTTGGGTTCCACCAATGTTATTGCTAGTGACAAAACCGGAACGCTTACAAAAAATGAGATGACAGTGACGGAGCTTTATTTACCCGATGAAAGAAAGATAGAAGTCTCTGGCGCAGGATATGAGCCGGAAGGAGAATTTCTTTATCAAGGCCAATATGTGGATCCGGATGCGGATGCCGGTTTGAAGCTGTTACTCAAGGCCGGTGTGTTGTGTAACGACGCTGATTTGATTCATCCGGATTCAAAGGAATCCCGGTGGCGGGCTATGGGGGATCCCACCGAAGCGGCGTTACTTTCTTTAGGCGAGAAAGCCGGAATAATTCAGGAAGAATTGAATCAACTACATCCGCGTACCCGGGAAATTCCGTTCTCGCCCGAGACAAAAATGATGGCTACCGGGCACAGGGAAGCCGGCGGCGAGCGCCTATACATCAAAGGAGCGCCTGAGGCCGTGCTTGAGCTTTGCGCACTGGATGAATCGGGACGAAGAAAAATTTTGGAAGCCGGAGAATTAATGGCACAGCAGGCGCTGCGCTTAATTGCTTTTGCGATTGCAGAAGCTCCGGGGGTTCAACTTCTGCATGAGTTCGGCGTGTTAAAAGGGAAAGCGCGGTTTTTGGGATTGGCCGGCCAATTTGATCCGCCGCGAGAAGAAGTGAAAAAAGCGGTTCGACAGTGTCAGTCTGCCGGCATCCGGCCCATTATGGTCACCGGGGACCACAAGGCAACGGGGCTGGCTGTTGCCCGCTTTCTTGGAATCGCCGGAAGAGAAGATGTGGCCGTGGATGGCCGGGAACTTGCCCGCATGTCCGATGAAGAGCTCAAAGAGAAAATTGATCGCATTTCTGTTTTCACGCGGGTGCATCCTGCCCAAAAGCTGCGCATTGTTGAGGCGTTGCAATCCCGGCACCATGTTGTGGCCGTCACTGGCGATGGGGTAAACGATGCGCCTGCGCTTGCTAAAGCAGACGTGGGAGTTGCCATGGGAATTACAGGGACAGAAGTGGCGAAAAATGCCGCAAAGATGGTGATTACCGATGACAATTTCGCCACTATTGTTCATGCCATTGAAGAAGGAAGGCTGGTTTATAGAAATATCAAAAAGCTTCTGCTTTATCTCGTCTCCACTTCTATAGATGAAGTTCTGGTGCTCCTGTTTGCGCTCATATTGGGATATCCACTGCCCCTGGCGGCAGTGCAAATTCTTTGGATCAATTTAGTTACCGATGGAATGATGACTCTTCCGTTGGTCATGACGGCGCGCGAGGGCGATGAGATGCAACATCCTCCTATTCCGCGCAGAGAGCCGCTTTTTACAAAAATGATGTGGATGCGCATGGCTGTGATGGTTCCGTGCACCACGCTTTCTACGTTGGGATATTTTATTTTTAAACTTTCAAGCGGAGTGCCGTTTGGCGAAGTTCAAACCGGAACCTTTACCGTTTTGGCAGTGACTCAGTGGCTGAACGCCATCAACTGTCTTTCTGAAACAAAGTCGGCTTTTTCCTGGGATGTGTTCAAAAACAAATGGCTGATAGGGGGGCTCGTCCTGGGCAATCTTTTTCACATATCTATCCTATTTTCCCCCCCGCTTCAGCGCTTCTTTCACACCACGACAATCCCCATTTCCGAAATAGTATTGATCGGGGCTGTCGCAAGCCTCGTTTTTTGGGCTGAAGAACTCCGGAAATGGGCTGCCAGAAATGCCAAAAGTGCCAAAAGGGACGCTTCTCCCCAGGAGAACCGTCCCTGACCCGCCTGACCCGGCGGAGAATCGTCCCTTACAATCGATAAGTCATACCTAAAGTACAAAATCTCTGTGGGGTAGAAGGCCGGCTTGGCCGTTCAAGGAAGTGGAGTAAGAAAACGGAGGGCTTAGCCATGAAACCTATCAAAATAACTCTTGGAATTGCTTTGATTCTGGCTGCGATGGCAGGCGGTGCGGTTGCCGGAGACAAATTTTATGTTCCTTCATGGAATTTGCCTCAAGGGGATATTACCACATTTCCAAAAGGGCATAAGGTTTCCACCCAGTTTATGCCAGAACGAATAGTTAGCTACGACAAACAGCACATGCCCTGGTTTGAAAGCACCTTAAAACCGCAGCATGTGAAAAAATAACTCGCCAGAGCACAGGCAAATCCCTGTCCGCGGGTGGCGCGCAGGTGTTCTTACACACACACGGATGTGGGAGCCAAAGCCTCCCACAAATTATGTCTCCTTTTAACTTTTATTTAAGCCATAAAAATTCTTGTGAAGTGAAGCCTTTGCAAGCAGTTGATTTATTTTCTTGGGGTATTTTTAGAAAATATGAGAAGAAAGATAGTGGGTGGTACGACGTATTTGCCGAAAAGATGAAATTTGAAACATTATACCTGCCCGAAAAATAAAATGAGCGCGCCCCATCAGTTTGATATGTTGGAGCTATAACCTACCGATGGAAGGAAACACCCCAAACAACTGATGGTGGACTTACCGCTCAGGAGTAAGTCTACTATAAAACTAACGGCAATCCAACTGGTGATTAGAGCATTATTTTGGGGTGGGGTGGACACCTATATAGACACTAAGGCTTCCCACGAATTATCCCTCTCCTTTTAACTTCCTTTTAACCTATTAATTTATATAATCTTAAATCTTATACGCCCATCCTTACAGGACTCGGAAGGGGATGGGTAAGCCAACAAGGTTTTCGACTGGCAATTGTTAGATTCGTGTACATATCTAATACGCCCGCAGCTTGAGGTGGATAGAGCAGCAAAGACGTCAACAGAATGTCAACATGATAAAGTCTGACAAGAACAAAAGTATTATAAACAAAGATGAGTCGACCACGGTCGAATGGAAGCAGTCTCTGTCTGAGATGGATGAATTGATCGAGACGGCAGTGGCCTTCGCGAATACAGAAGGCGGCCGGATATTTATGGGTATTTCACCCGGAGGCAAGGTGGCCGGCGTTCAGATTGGTAAGGGTACCATCGAAAAGATAGTGAATCATATCCGTCAACACACGGACCCGAAACTTCATCCTAGAGTTACTGTAAAGCATCTTGATAGAAAGGAAGTGATTGTTGTTGAAATCAAAGAATCACATGATCATTTGGTTTTGGCATTTGGGCGTCCCTACAAGCGTGTAGGGCGTTCGACGGTTAAAATGACGAAAGATGAATATGAGCATCTTATTTTTGAGAAGCATCATGACAAATTACATTTTGATACGATGGTCTGTAAAAACGCATCGCTTCAGGATATCGACCCTGCCAAGGTGCGGTGGTTTTTGGAAAAGGCCAAAGAGGAAGGCCGACTCAATACTCCCGGAAAAGTTTCTGTCAAGGATGCGCTTCAATACCTCAAAGTTTTTCATCATAGCAAATTGAACAACACGGCCATTCTTCTTTTTGCTAAGGATCCACAGAAGTTTTTTGTCCAATCGAAAATTTATGCCGGGCGAATCAAGGGTACGGAAGGCCATGATTTTTTGGATACAAAAGTTTTAGAAGGTACTATTCCCGAACTGCGTGGTGGGGCTTTGAGATTCATTGCTGAACATATCAAAAAAGCGGTTTTTTTTGACGCGAATCAAAGATATGACAAATGGGAATATCCCCTGAGAGCGCTTGAAGAAGCGCTAAATAATGCTTTGGCTCACAGGGACTATTGGGCTAACGGGGATATCCAACTGGCGATTTACGATAACCGAATTGAGATTTGGAACCCGGGTGAACTGCCAAAGCAGTTGACGCCGAAGCAATTAAAAGAGAAGCACCGTTCTATTCCGAGGAATCAGTTTCTCGCCGATAAGCTCTATTTGATTAAATATATTGAACGATGGGGACGCGGGACGAATCGGATCGTTGAGGAAATGCGCAAAGAGAAGTTGCCCGATCCGGTGTTTGCAAATAATTCTGGAGGTTTTGAAATTGCATTGCCAGGTCCAGGTAGAAGCTTTGAAAAGGCAATCGAGGATACAAAGCTTCACAAACTTGATTTGAATGAGCGACAAAAAAAAGTGATGTCATATCTTCGATCACATGGAGAAATTTCAAGAAAAAAATATGCGGAGTTATCCAGGGTATCTTTGCGGCAGGCCAATAAAGATTTAGGCGACCTTTTGAAAAAGAAAGTTATTGTCCAAGTTGGAATGGGGAGGAGCACAAAATATCAAGTGCACGATTAGTGCACGATTAGTGCACGATTAGTATTTACTAAATCTTTGCAAAATGAATTCTCTCTTTAATGTTGTCACCCCCGCGAAAGCGGGGGTCCAGCGACTTTTTCATTACGCCAAAGGCAAAGTCACTGGATTCCCGCTTTCGCGGGAATGACAAGTAATCACCCAATTTCTCGTAGTATAAGCCATTAGATCATTTTGCAAAGATTCAGTATTTACACAAATATTTAACGCGCCCGTCCTTACAGGACTCAGAGGGAATGGGTAAGCCAACAAGGTTTTCGACTGACAATTGTTAGATTCGTGTACATATTGAATGCGCCCGTAGCTCAGGTGGATAGAGCAACAGCCTTCTA
>JACQQR010000190.1 GCA_016206875.1 Candidatus Omnitrophota bacterium | reverse complement strand
TATAAGCCGGGAGTTGCTCTTCGAGGCCCTGAAGCTGGCTTTGATTTCCGCCTGTAAGAAAACGTTTCCTGAGAAAGAAAACCTGGATGTCGAGATCGATACGGAAACAGGAGATATCCGGCTCTTAGAAAACGGCGATCTGATTGAGAATGCGGATTTTGGAAGAATTGCCGCGCAAACCGCCAAGCAAGTGATCATACAGAAAATCCGTGAAGCCGAGCGGGAGTCTATTTACAACGAATATTCCTCAAAACTGCATGATATCGTCAACGGAACAGTTCATCGAATTGATAAACGTGTTATCCTGGTCGATTTGGGTAAGGCGGAGGGGATTCTTCCCTTGCGCGAGCAATCTCACAAAGAGTATTTTCGCCAGGGGGATCCCATCAAGGTGTTCGTCATAGAAGTGAATCAAACTTCGCGGGGTCCTGAAATTATTGTTTCCCGTTCTCACCCTGATTTAGTTCGCAAATTGTTCGAAATCGAAGTTCCCGAAATCAGCGAGAATATTGTTCAAATCAAAACGGTTGCCCGAGAGGCCGGAGCGCGCACAAAAATAGCCGTCACCAGTTTCGACGATAAAATCGACAGCGTGGGATCTTGCGTGGGCATGCGCGGACAGCGTGTAAAAAATATCGTCCGGGAATTGCAGGGAGAAAAAATTGATATTGTTCCCTGGTCGGAAGATTCGGAGACATTCATCCGCAATGCCCTCAAGCCGGCTCAACTGGCAGAAGTCCATTTGAATAAAGACACCAAAACGGCAAATATTTTTGTGCAAGATGATCAATTGTCTTTAGCGATTGGCAAAAAGGGGCAAAATGTCCGTTTGGCTTCGAAAATTTCAACGTGGAAGTTGGAAATAAGAAGTCTGAGCCAAAAAATTCCTCTTTCCGAGTTAGAGGGTGTCGGCGCTAAAACCGAAGAACTGTTGCGCCAGGCAGGCATCACCACACTGAAAGATATCTTGAAATCTTCCGTGGAAAATTTAACTAAGATTAAGGGAATCGGAGAAAAAACAGCGGAAAAAATAATTGCTTCTGCCCATCGAATTCTTTTGAAAGAGGGAAGGACTCTCCCTGTAATCCCCGAGTTGGAATTGACCCCGTTTGAAAAAACTCAGGAGGGAGAGCCTCAGGTTCAGGAGGAATTACCCGAAGAGCCAACCGGCGAAGAAACAAACGAAACAAATGAAACAAACGAAACAAACGAAACAAATGAAACAAACGAAACAAACGAAACAAACGAAACAAATGAAACAAATGAAACAAACGAAACAAATGAGAAGAAAGAAGATTCTTCAGAAGATAAAGCTGAAGAATAGGCGAAATCATTATGGATATTCGGCTTCATGAACTAGCTAAAAAGCTTGGCAGTACCAGTAAGGATCTGCTGACTTTGGCGAAAAAGCTCAAAATTGATATCAAAAGTCATATGTCGGTTTTGACTCATTCTGAAGTCGTAATGCTGGAAAAAGAGTTTAAAGCGAAATCGGCGGTTCAAGCGGAACAAAAAGAGAAAACGCCGAAAACGGCGTCTTCGAAGGCGCCGGAAACTTCAAAGAAAGTAACGACGACTCCCAGTTCCATAGCGGAGACTTCTCCGGGAGCTTTGCCTGATAAGAAACCCTTTGTTGGGGCCACCCAAATTAATAAGGGTGCTAAATCCGCCATTCAGACTCAGCATAGAACTGAAATAAAACCGGCGGCTAAACCTCCCATAACTCAAACGCAAATTTTAAAAACACAAGTCCCAAGTTCTAAGACAGCTCCGCCTGTTTCACCCCCTTCTGTTGCAAAGCCCGCGTTAAGACCCATTCCGCTTAAAGTTCAAATGCCGGCTTTGAAGACGCATGTCCAAACCCCTCTAGGTGGACAAGCGGCAGGCGAATCCATTTCTCAAGAGCCAGCAAAATCGCCCGCTAAAGAAGTGATGGTCAAGATGCCGGTTACTGTGGGGGCTTTAGCAACTCACTTGAATTACAAGACTTCCGAACTCATTAAAATATTAATGAGCATGGGGATCTTCGCTAATGTGAATCAGCTTTTAAACGAGAAAATTTGTTACAAAGTAGGCGAGAAAATCGGCATTCAGATTCAAAAAGCGGCCTCAGAGGAGGAAACGATTCTCAAGGAAGTGGCCAAGGAAGATCAAAAAAATCTGATCATACGTCCTCCGGTAGTGACCTTAATGGGTCACGTGGATCACGGCAAGACATCGCTGCTTGATGCCGTTCGCAAAAGTAATCTCGCGGAAAAGGAAGCGGGAAGAATTACCCAGCATATCGGCGCTTACGAAGTGGAAATGCCGGGCAAGGGTTTTGTGACGTTTCTGGATACACCCGGCCATGCCGCTTTTACCTCCATGCGGGCACGCGGAGCGAATGTGACGGATGCGGTGGTGCTGGTTGTGGCGGCAGATGACGGTGTAATGCCCCAAACCGTTGAGGCGATTGATCATGCCAGAGAGGCCAAGGTTCCTATCATTGTTGCCGTGAATAAAACGGATTTGCCCACCGCAAATCCGGAACGAGTCAAAACCCAGTTGCAAAAACATAATTTGATTCCGGAGGAATGGGGCGGGAAAACCATTTTCGTTTCTGTGTCTGCCAAAACCGGAAAAGGAATTCCTGAACTTTTGGAATCCCTATTGCTCGAAGCGGAGATTTTGGAGCTCAAGGCCAATCCCGCGCGCCTTGCGCAGGGAACAGTGATTGAAAGTAAATTGACGAAAAGTCACGGCGCTGTTTCAACGGTGCTTGTCCAAAATGGAACGTTAAAACCCGGCGATATGATGATCTGCGGCCAGTTCTACGGAAAAATTCGTGCCCTGCATAATGATCGCGGGAAATTAGTCCGTGAGGCAGGCCCGTCCCGGGCAGTAGAAATTCAGGGGATGAACGGATGCCCTGAAGCAGGGGAGTTATTTCATGTAGTGACAGATGAAAAAATTGCCAGAAAAATCGCTGAAAAACGTCTGTTGGAAATCCGGGAGAAAGAGCTATCCGGAAGGCTGACGAAACATATGAGTTTGGATGATCTGTTTTCAAGAATTTCAGAAGAAAATATCAAAGAATTGCGAATTATTATTAAGGCCGATGTTCAGGGCTCTATTGAAGCGCTCGAGCAATCGCTTGAGAAGATCGGCTCCGACAAAATCAAATTGCGCACCATCCACGGCGGCGTAGGCGGTATTAACGAATCCGATATTATGCTGGCAACCGCCTCCGACGCGATTATTATCGGTTTTCACGTAAAAATTGACCCGCAAGCAGAAACCCTGAAGGAGAAAGAGGGAGTGGATGTGCGGCTTTATAGTATTATTTATGAGGCCGTAGACGATGTGACAAAGGCTATGGAAGGATTGCTGGAGCCTACTTTAAAGGAAGTAATTCAAGGCACCGCCCAAGTGCGCCAAATTTTCAAGTCCTCCAAAGTTGGAGTCATTGCCGGAAGCATCGTGCTTAAGGGGAGAATCGCCAGAACAAATAAGGCCAGAGTGATTCGTGACCGGATTGTGATTTATGACGGTAAAATTGCTTCTCTAAAACGTTTTAAAGACGACGTAAAAGAGGTAAGTGAAGGTCATGATTTTGGTATTTCTCTGGAAGGTTCCAATGATATCAAAGAAGGGGATATCATCGAAGCGTACAAAGTAGAAAAGATAGCTGCCAAGCTCATATAAAAATTTATGTACTTTTGAGGTAGTTTGCATGCAAGGAAAGAGAACAGACCGGATTGCTGAGCTGATCCGGCAATGTATCGGACAAAATATTCTCTCCAAGTTACGCGACCCGCGTTTGGGTTTTGTGACGATCACCCACGTGTCTGTAGCCCCCGATTTAAAAATGGCCAAAGTTTATTACACGGTATTAGGGGATGAGAAGGTCCGAAAAAGCACAGAGGCTGCCCTCGAGCGTTCGCGGGGTTTTTTGCAACGTGAGATTGCGCACGAAATCAAGATGCGGACTACACCCATTCTTTCTTTCGAATACGATTTGTCGACTGAAGATCGATTTAAAATCGATGAGATTCTTAAGAAAATTCACAATCAAGATCAAGCAAATGCTGCTTCCCAGTAACTATGCCGACTCATTTCCAACCCGTCATTGACGCCATTCAAAGCAGAAACAATTTCCTTCTTTCCGCTCATATAGATCCGGAAGGCGACTGTGTCGGCAGTCTTTTGGCCGTAGAAAGTCTGCTCAGGAAATTAGGAAAAAATCCTTATATTCTTTGCCAGGATTCGATTCCCGATAATTTGAGATTTCTGGATGAAGAAAAACGCTGGCATACAGTTTTAGAAAATCCCGCATTGGGTTCTATCGAAGCAGGAATCGTGGTGGATTGTCCCTTGCTTGATAGAATCGGAACTGCAAAAGAGGTCATGAATCGTCTCGCACCCGTTCTTGTGAATCTGGATCATCATGTTTCAAATCAATATTTTGGTACTGTCAATTTTGTCGATACGCACGCGGCTGCCTGCGGCGAAATCATCTACGACTTATTCCGCCATTTCCGGATTCCTTTGTCGCAAGCAGATTGCCGGGCCCTCTATGTTTCGATTTCTACGGATACCGGATCCTTTAAATATTCCAACACTCAGGTCAAGACGCACGAGATTACGGCTGACTTGCTCCGTCATGGTTTGGATGTGGGCGAAGTCAATGAAAAACTTTATGAGAATGTCCCGAAAACAAAAATGGAATTATTCAAGATACTTTTAAACAGGGTTGAATTCCACCATGACGGAACCGTTGCCTCGGCCATCCTCTTTGACAAGGATTTTAAAGAAGTGGGCGCCGGCAAAGCCGATTTGGAAGGCTGCGTAGAATATATGCGTGCGCTCCGGGGAGTAGAAGTTTCTTTTCTGATTCGAGAATCTGAATCAAATTCCAAGATATCATTTCGCGCCAAGGGAAACTTTGATGTGAATCGTCTGGCTAATCTTTTTGGCGGAGGGGGGCACAGGAAAGCATCGGGGTGCCAGATGCATGCCCGCGGAAGGGAAGCGCAGGAAAAAATTCTTGAACAAATTCAAAAAATTCGAAACTCCCCATAAAACATCCAACCTAAATTTTATGTCCGGAATTTTACTTGTCAACAAACCCCAAAGTTGGACGTCGAACGATGTTTGCCAGTGGCTAAAAAAACGTTTCCGATTTAAAAAAGTTGGACATGGCGGCTCTCTGGATCCGTTTGCCACAGGCCTTCTGGTTCTTTATTTGGAGGAAGCAACCCGTCAGGCGAGTCAGGGGCTTTCGGACGAAAAAAAATATGAGGGCACCATTCAATTAGGATTAGAAACGAGTACCGGAGATCCGGAGGGTACCCTGGTCTGTCAAATGGATGTTCCCAGTGTGGCGCCATCGACCCTTCAAAATGTTTTTTCCGGATTTATAGGCCGCAGGATGCAAACGCCGCCCATGACTTCGGCGATAAAAAAAAATGGAACGCCCTTATATCGATTGGCGAGAAAAGGAATTGAAATTGCGCGTGCGGCCAGAGAAATTCAAATCTTTGAATTAAAGATGCGGGAATTCCATTCACCCTATATTGATTTTTATGCGCACGTATCCAAAGGCACTTATGTAAGGGTCTTGGCTCAGGATATAGGTAAAGAACTCGGGGTGCCGGCGTTGCTCACCCGGTTGCATCGCGTGGGCTCCGGCAAATTTACCGTAGAACATGCGCTTAGACTCGATCAAATTCAAAAAATACATTCTAAGGATGAGCTGCTGAAATGGATTATACCGGCCAGGAATTAAATCAAAATGCAAGTCTTTACTCGATGTAACGCTTATGTACCCAATCCGGCAAAGCCTCTTTACCTAACCTTCGGAACATTTGACGGAGTCCACTTAGGGCACCAGTCCGTATTTTCCAAAGTGCTGGATATGGCCAAGAAAGGGCTGGGCACTCCTGCCGTTTTGACGTTCTTGGAACATCCGCTACACATCTTAAAGCACAAAGAGCCTCCCTACCTCATCACCTCATCACTCCACCGGCTCAGGCTTCTTGACGCCCTTGGTTTTGAAACAGTATTTTTAATTCGATTCAGCAAAAAATTCAGCAGACAATCTCCCGAGCAATTTGTTAAAAAAATATTGTGCAATCAATTACGATGCGCCGGGATAGTGCTCGGCTATGACTCGCATTTTGGCAAAAACCGCGAAGGCACTCCCGAGCTTATGGCCTGTTTGGCAAAAAAGTTTCATTTTGAATTCCAAAAAGTCAAACCGCGGCTTTTGCGGCAAGCGCCTATTTCAAGCACACACATTCGGAACTGGATTCAGCAAGGCCAATTTACGAATGTGGAAAAGAGCCTGGGCCGCGCCTATTCCATTATGGCGGACGTAGTGAAGGGTAGGGGCATTGGACGAAAACTGGGCTTTCCCACGGCGAACTTAAACCCCCACAGTGAGGCATTGCCTCCTCAAGGAGTCTATATGGTTCGTCTGGAGGTGATTGATATCGGATTTCAAAAAACCCGCAAGGCGGGTCATTACTTTTTACGAGACAAGATCAGCAAAAAGAATTTGTTTGGATTGCTGAATATTGGGATGCGGCCCACGGTGGAAAAAGTGATGAAGAAAAAAACACATCAAATTACAGCCGAACTCCATGTTCTTAATTTCAGCGGGAATTTATATGGGAAAGTCCTTGAGGTTACTTTCATGCGGAAAATTCGAGATGAAAAAAAATTTGATTCATTTGATATTTTGAAGAAACAAATTCAAAAAGACGTTCAATACGCCGATAAATATTCCCGCGTATTTGTTTAAGCACTTGGTGATGGGCTCGCGGGTTTATGTAAGTGATTGTTTTCATTGAAGATATATAGAATGCAAAAATCCCTGTTTTGTATCTTTACAAAGCCTGAGCCTGTCGGTATACTTAAGATTTTTCGTAACCAGTTTTACCGCAAGGACTTATAAGAGCCTATCCGGTTATCAAATTTCGAAGCGAAATTTTGGATTTCGAGCCGAGCCAAAACGGACTGAGGCGCCCATACTCACTAGCAGTATGGGCAACGAAGGCCGTGAAGGCGCAGGCCGAAAGCCAAAATTGCAGCCGACATTTGATAACCGGATAGGCTCTAAGCCAAATTTAGAAAAGTTCAAAGGAGCGAAGCAATGCCGATTACCAAACAGAAAAAGCAAGAACTAGTGAAAACTTTTCAGAAAGCTAACAATGACACTGGTTCTCCGGAGGTCCAAATAGCCCTCATAACCGAGCGAATTAATTCACTGACAGGCCATTTTAAACATCATGTGCGGGACCATCATTCGCGTTATGGGCTCATCAAGCTCGTTTCTGATAGAAAAAGACTGTTGAAATACCTTAAAAATACCTCGCCTGAACGGTATGAAAAGATTCTCGAAAAGCTGGATTTAAGAAAATGAAGAAAGGGAAAGGAAGATAATGGGAGAAATTACACGTTTATCAGTTCGATTGGGTCATGAAGATTTAATTTTGGAGACGGGAAGAATGGCCAAACAGTCCGATGGATCTGTTTGGGTGCAGTACGGCGGTACGGTTGTGCTTGTGACTGCGGTTGGAGCCGAGCAGCCGGAAGAGGGGCAAGACTTTTTTCCGCTCACTTGCGATTACCGAGAAAAAACGTATGCGGCCGGGAAAATTCCCGGGGGTTATTTTAAACGGGAGGGCAAGCCCACAGAAAAAGAAGTTCTTACCTCCCGTCTGATCGACCGCCCCATTCGCCCCATGTTTGCAGATAATTACCTCAATGAAGTTCAAATTATGGCCACCGTGCTTTCCGTTGATGCGGAAAATAATCCGGATATTCTTGCTATCATAGGCGCTTCCGTTGCGCTGACTCTTTCGCCGATTCCATTTAGTGAACCCATAGCCGCATGCCGGGTGGGGTCTATCGATGGGAAATTTGTATTGAATCCAACTTATAGCCAGCTTGAGAAAAGCCGTTTGGATTTGATTATGGCGGCATCGAAAGAGAATATTGTGATGATTGAGTCGGGTTCCAACGAAGTCACCGAAGAAGATATGATTGCGGCAATCGAGTTTGGTCATAAAGCCATTCAAGCGGTGATAGAGCTTCAAAATAAGTTGGTGGCCAAAGCAGGAAAGAAAAAAAATACTGCCTCCGGCCGCGATATTTCCAAAGAGGTTATCGAAAAAGTGGAAAAGGCCTGCGCCGGAAAGTTTGATGCCATCAATCTCATAAACGAAAAAGAAGCGCGTCAGGAAGCCATCGATAAACTGTATGGAACGGTTCTAGCCCAGTTTGACAAAGAAGCCGCGGGATTTGATGAAATCGGCATCAAATTTATTTATCACGAAGTGGAAAAACGCGAAGTCAGGAATCTGATCTTGAAAAAGAAAAAAAGGCCGGATGGGCGCACGTTCAAAGAAATACGTCCCATCAGCTGCGAGGTGGGGGTTCTTCCCAGAACGCATGGCAGCGCTCTGTTCACTCGCGGCCAAACACAAAGTTTGTGCGTGTCCACTTTGGGAACGAGCGCCGATGAGCAGACGATTGACGCGCTGGAAGGGGAGTTCTATAAGCGCTTTATGCTCCATTATAATTTTCCGCCATTTAGCGTGGGTGAAATCGGTCCGAACCGGGGCCCAGGCCGCAGAGAAATCGGACACGGCGCTTTAGCCGAGCGGGCGCTAAAACCCGTGATGCCGGCGCAAGAACAATTTCCTTATACGGTCCGCATTGTCTCCGACATTTTGGAATCCAACGGATCCAGCTCCATGGCCACTGTTTGCGGAGGCGCATTATCTTTGATGGATGCCGGTGTGCCCATTCAAGCGCCGGTGGCGGGCATTGCGATGGGGTTGGTGAAGCAAGGCGCCGACTATGCCGTGCTGACCGACATCCAAGGCGTTGAAGATCATCTAGGCGACATGGATTTCAAAGTAGCCGGCACACGCAAGGGAATCAATGCGCTTCAGATGGATATCAAAATTAGAGGACTTACGGCTCAAATTATGCAACAAGCGCTGGCCGACGCCAAGGAAGCGCGGCTTAAAATTCTGGATATCATGGAAAAGGCCATTGCCAACCCGCGAAAGGAAATTTCTACGTTCGCGCCTAAAATAGTCACGTTAATTATTCCTACGGAAAAAATTAAAGACGTAATTGGGCCGGGCGGAAAAATGATTAGAAAAATTATTGAAGAGACCGGCGTTAAAATTGATATTTCCGACGACGGTAAAGTGCTCATCGCCTCTTCGGACTCAAAGGCTGCCGAGGCGGCTATTCAAAAAGTAAAATCAATCACTGAAGAAGCGGAAGTGGGAAGAATTTATTACGGAAAAGTGCGTAAAATTATGAATTTCGGCGCATTTTGCGAAATCCTTCCCGGAACCGACGGCGTGGTTCATGTTTCTGAAGTGGCTGAGGGATTTGTGAAAAATGTGGAAGACCACCTGAAAGTGGGCGATACCATCCCGGTTAAAGTCACAGGAATTGACCCGCAATCCGGAAAGATCAGTTTGAGCCATAAGCAGGCGAAAAAAGAATTGGAGCTTGCTGATAAAAAGTAATGAAAAAAATTATCATCCGCGCCAAACGGCTTCCTCATGCAGAAGATATTGAGGCTCCCGCGCACATGAGCCACGGAGCCAGCGGAATGGATTTGCGTGCCGCTTGCGGTGAGTCCGTTGTTCTTGCGCCGGGGAAGTGGAAACTGATTCCTACGGGTTTGATGCTGAGCATTCCGGCGGGTTTTGAAGCACAGGTCAGGCCCCGGAGCGGGTTAGCGCTTAAGTACGGAATCACTTGTTTAAACAGCCCCGGAACCATTGATTCTGACTACCGTGGCGAAATCAATGTCATCCTCATCAATTTAAGCGATGCACCCTTCGTTGTAGAAAGGGGCATGCGTATCGCCCAAATGATTTTCTCTGAAGTGACCCAAGCACAGCTGGAATTTGATGTGGACTTGGACGCAACAACCCGAGGCAGCGGCGGGTTCGGCCACACGGGCGTATAGTACCGCCTGACATTTAATTTTAGGGGTAGGCGGTACTATACGGTTTGTGAATGGGCTGCGCCCATTTTTAATTGTCATGCCGTAGTAGAGGATCCGGGATGAAAAAAGAACGCGCAAATGAAATCTTCGGAGTGCTTCTTTTATTTATCGGCGCTTTCCTCTTAGCCAGCCTCATCTCGCATCATCATGAAGACCACCCTTTTTTCAGTTCTAATCCGGGCGAACCCGTTAAAAACTTAACCGGTATTGCCGGGGTATATATCTCTCATTATTTAATCCTAACACTCGGCTTTTCTTCTTATTTTGTGCCCGTAGCTTTTTTCTTCTGGGCCGGGTGCTTGTTTGTGCAGAAAGTGCCCGATCGTAAGTTCTTTAAATTTATCGGGCTTATGTGTTTTGTAATTTCCGCCACGGCCATTTTTACTCTGCTCACTCCGGCCGATCAAAAAATTAATACGGGCGGGATGGTTGGATATCTGGCATCTAATTTCCTCCAGGCTTATTTTGGCCGCCTGGGGGGGCTCATCCTTTCCTTTTCTTGTCTGATGCTGTCCTTTCTTCTGGCCACGGAATTTTTGCTTTACCCCTTATTCAAAAAAATCTGGTTTTGGATTTATGAAGGCATTCAGGAACGCTTGGAAGAGAGAAGCCGCGAAGCGCTTGAGAAGCAAGCGGCCAAAGCCGTCAAACGGTCCGAAAAAAAGTTGGAGTTTAGTCTTAAGGGGTTAAAAGAACGAATGCAGGCTTTGCAAACAGCCAAAAGTGTTTTGGATTCGAAGCGCGGCGGCAAGTTGGATCCAAAGGGAACACTGCATCCATCCGCGCTGGAACCCGGAAAGATATTTGAAACAAAAAGCGAAAGGCCATACATTTTTAAAGACGTGGAGCTTAAGGTTAAAAAATACGATCCGTTAGCGGCATTAGGAAAGCAAGAGCCCCAAGCCTCCAGAGAAAAATGGACGGATAAAGTGATACTCAAAAAAAATGATGCCCAGGAAGATTCAAAACTGGAAAAGAAGGCGGATGCCCTGAAAGAAATAGAGGCCAGGGAACGAAACAAAGAATTGGGCACGCCCCAAGCCTCCGGCGATGCTTCGTCCGAGCGCAAGATCCAGGCGCCGGAAAGAGCGGAAGAAGTCTCACCTCCCGCCATCGCTCAAGACG
>JACQQR010000189.1 GCA_016206875.1 Candidatus Omnitrophota bacterium | reverse complement strand
TTCCGCAAATTTCTAGTGCAGCATGACAATTAAAAATGGGCATAGCCCATCGGCAATCTGCACAGTACCGCCTACCCCTAAAATTAAATGTCAGGCGGTACTAAGCCATTATAGGACGGCCCCCATGAAAGCCAAGGAAAAATCTGATTTGGAGGCCTTGCGCCGCACCGCGGCGTTTATTGATTTTTCCTGGCGCGGACGCATCCGGGCGCGCGGGAAGCAACGCATTGAATTTCTTCACAAACTGCTTTCCGTCGATGTGAAAAATCTGAAGCCCGAAGAAAGTCAAACCGGCTGTCTTCTTTCCTCTGCGGGAAAAATTTTAGCGCTGCTGGACGTGACCCTGGATCCCGCCAGCGAATCCGTGTGGCTGGATACTCACGAATCCGACGCGGCTTCTGTGATTGCGCTCTTGGAAAAATACCATTTTTCAGAACAGGTCACCTGGGAAGATGTCAGTGATGCTTACGGCGAAATCGCGTTGGAAGGGCCGGAGAGCGAAGCCTATATTTCCGGATTCAAAGAAAAAGGCATTTTATGTTTTCGAAAAGGCATACTGGCCCCTAATTCCGGCTGGAAACTTTGGGCCGCGCCCGAACTCGTAAACGAAATAGAGCATATGCCCATCCCCCGCGCCTCCATGAGCGCTTATGAGACGCTGCGCATCGAAGCCGGCGAGCCGGATTTCGGCGTGGATATCGACGAACATACGCTTGCGGCCGAATGCGGCCACGAGGAGTGGCTGAGCACTACGAAAGGATGTTATCCGGGCCAGGAAATCGTAGCCCGTGTGCGACATTTGGGAAAACCACCGCGCCTGCTTGTTCGATTGAAAATCCAATCCGACTCTCCCGATTGCGTCGGAGCCAACATACTTAAAGAAGAGAAGGTCATCGGCACTATCACCAGCGCGGCTCCTTCGCTTGAGCCGGGTGTGGTTTGGGCCTTAGGCCGTGTCCCGTATGAAGAGGCCGCGGAAGGAAACCCCGTTCAAATTCAAAGTTCAGAAAGAACGGAACCAGCCGTTATTCAACTCATAAAAACATAAAAAAGTGCCAGTCACTTCCGCCGAAGGACGGATCCGCCTCTGGCGGAAAAGTGACAGTCACTTTTTTATGTTTTTATGAGTTAGGAGAAGCTCAAATGCCCAAAATTCGATTTTTGAAGGAAGCCAAAGACGTGGAAGTTCCATCCGGCGCTAATCTTCGCGACTCAGGCCTGACGCACGGCGTTGCCATGCACCGGGGAATCAACAAATACCTCAATTGTTTGGGGCACGGAACCTGTGGCACTTGCCGCGTGCTCGTAAAAAACGACACGATGAAACACTGTTCGCCCAAAGGGCTTTGGGAAAAACTCCGCTTGGCCTTAAGCTGGTTTGCCATCGGAGTCGAATCTGAGATTCGCCTTTCCTGCCAAACAAAAGTGCTGGGCGATGTGGATGTGGAAACAACTCCGGAACTTAATTTGTTCGGAAAACCGTTGAAAGGGGTTTGATATGAATTTTTTAAAATCTCCGGCTGGAAAATTGGTGATTGGAATTATTTTTATTGCTGTGGGTATATTGGTCAAGCGAATATTGGGTTGGGAAGCTTCGGCAGTGATGGGTTTTCATCTAACCGGCGGTATTTTTCTGATTTGGGGCCTGATTGCCTGGGCAGCGAAAAAATAAGTCGATGAAATTCATCACGGGTTTAGATCATATCGCCGTCACAGTACAAAATCTCAAAAAATCCGAGGCCTTTTACACGAAAGTGCTCGGCGGCCGTGTCGTATGGAAAAACGCCGCCAATTGCCTCGTACAGTTCGGGAAAAAAGACGTGATGGCGCTTTTGGTCGCGCCCGCCGGTTGGCCATTTGCCCGACTGCGTAAACTGCAGGGAAAGAAATTTTCTCATTTTGGTTTTCAAGCCCGTTCGGAAAAAGAAGTGTTCGATTTTGCCCGGATGCTGGAGCGCCATAAAGTAAAAATCATCGAAGGCCCGTACCGGCGCTCGGACGGCGCTTCAGTTTATTTTCTAGATCCCAATCAGTACACGCTGGAATATTTTTGGCTAAGGTTGTCATCCCGGCGCAAGCCGGGATCCAGGGTAACTACCACATAATTTTGCCATCCCTGGATTCCGGCCTTCGCCGGAATGACAACGAAGGATAATATGATCCCTCAAAGAGAATTTAAATACCGCCGCTCAGAGCTTATGCGCCAAATGAAAGACGGCGTGGCGCTTCTCGTCTCCGCCCCCGCGGCTGTGCGCAATCATGATGTGGAACATGAGTACCGGCAAGACTCCAACTTCTACTATTTCACAGGTTTTAAGGAGCCCGAGTCGGCCTGCCTTTTGGTTCCCGGAGCGAAAAAAGATAAATTTATTTTGTTTGTCCGGCCGCGCGAGCGTGAGCGAGAAATTTGGACAGGCTACAGATCCGGGGTAGAAGGTGCTGTGAACGATTACGGCGCCGGCAAGGCCTATCCAATCGAAGAGTTGCCTAAAAAACTCGAAGAATATTTGGCGGGCGCAAAAATGCTTTACTACACCTTAGGCGTGCGTCCCGAGCTCGATAAAATGATCAACGAGGAGCTCAACCGCTTGCGCGCCCATGTGCGGTCCGGCGCCAGTTGGCCTACGGAATTCCGCGATCCGTCCGCCTTGGCCAGCGAAATGCGCCTGCGCAAAAGTCC
>JACQQR010000200.1 GCA_016206875.1 Candidatus Omnitrophota bacterium | reverse complement strand
TCCCAGGGCATATCAGTCGATGAGGCCATGCGGACAAAAATTTCCACCCAATCTTTCAAGTGATAGGCGTCTTCATCTTCCGGCGTAAAACTAAAGAAAACCTGGAAAAGTTCCTTGATCTCGCTCTCCAGCAAAGCAACGTCGGCAGTGGCGGGACTGGCTTGAGTCGCGGGCGTGATCGAATCCAGATGCCGGATTTCCTTGTCGGTTTCCGGAGCTTTCAAGCCGCCTAGTTTTTTTTGCACTTCAGCCACATCCACTCGGGCAGGCAGTGACAGAGAAGCGGGAGGCCCAACTTCGGCTTGGGCCAAAACATCGCGCAATCGTTTACTCGGAGCGCCCACTTCCATAACCGGGCTTGGCTCTTCAGCCAGTCGCCGATTCAGATGGTCCCGGAGCTCAGCCAAACTTTTGCGAACTGCCTCGTTAGAGCCTGTTTTGCTCGCCTCGATTTTGCGCTCGGTTTCTTCGAGCACTAAACGTCCATAAACAACATGACTTTCAGGAGGAGCTACTTGAGAAGAAAATAGTTCCAGAAGTTTCAACACTTCGGCCTGCAAAATTTCCAGCTGCCTGGCATTCTTTTCCGCTTGTTGCTCCGCTGTGCGCGCGAGCTCCCGCTCTCTGGCCATTGCATCTGCCCGTGCGCGGTTGCTTACAAGCGCCGTGTTACCTTCGGTCACTGCCTGGTCATTTGTGCCGCTCGCCGCACGATTGTTTTCCAGGCGCCGGCGCACTGCTTCCAACCGTTCTTCGAAAGGAGAGGGACGCTCAACCGCTATCGCCTCTGCGCCGGCCGCCGGTGCCGGAGGAGATGCGGGCATGGAAAACATTTCGGATATTTTATTTTCAGGCATGCCCCAAAATTGAAGCTTGAGTTTTAGGGCATCTTTGGCCTGACGCAGGAGGCCGGAAGCGCGCAACACTTCTTGCCGGGCATCCAGGTTTTTTGCCGAGCTTTCGCGCCATTGAGCAATGCCGACTTTTGCGGCGCGGTAATTCATGCTGTCTTCATATTCATTGCGGGAGGCGATTTTGGCCTGAATCAGCGCGTCGCGCAATAACTCAAGGGCTGAAGCATAGTTGGCAAAAAGGGCGGCAACTTCATGCAGCTTCGCCAGCTTGGCTTCATCACGTTCTAGCTGGAGCCGCTCGCTTAATAAGCGCGCGATCTCCTGCTGTGACCTGGCTTTTCCGTTATCAAATAAGGTCCAGCGATATTCCGCCACCGCGTCATATAAATAGGCCGCGTCCGTGGTGACAATCAACTTGCCGAACCAATTGTCCAACCAAGCCCCTAATTCTTTTTCATCCGCGGCCTGAATAGAAAGCTCGTAGAGCGCGAAGACGGGATCATTTTTCTCTGCCAATTGAGCCGCCTGGGCAATTTGTTCCGGGGACGGCATGCCTTGGGCGGCAGGCGCCGGGACGATTTCAGTAATAACGATTTCACTTCTCTGCCGTTCAATCTGCCTGGCCAAAAATTCTCCGGCTTCTTCGCGCAGTTCTTTCGCTATCACCCACTCACGGGTTTTATCTTCTATATTATGAGGCGACTGTTTCCAATCGGCTCTGTCCTCCAGGCGCACCCTATCGAGGTCGCGAGTCAAACTGTCTAATTCAGCTTTTATTTCTTCCACGTAGGCATTGGCCATTGACCACCGGAGCCAGGCATCGCGCAGTACAGCGCGTTTGGCAAAAAGCGCCAGTTGATACTCAGGCCCGCTGGCGCTTCGCGCAGCTATGCCGGCTTGCTTTTCCAAAGTTTTATTGAGCACCGAACCCGTGACTGTATAGCGGTGACGAATGCCCATATTCGCTTCAAACAATCGCCTATGACTTTTTTCCGGGCCCCGCGGCGCAGGATCAGTCACATGCTTCACTTGTTGGGTTTCGCGCGTGCCCAACATCGTGTACGTAGTGTCTCTATGCCGGCCATAGAGCGATGCGTATTCATAAGGAGACGGGGAAATCGGGGATTCACTGGATTTGCTGCTAAGTAAATGATTTTTTTCCAGAAGTTTGTTAAAACTATCCCAATGCCATCCCCCATTGGCGAAAAATTCCACTTCTAATGTGCGCGACCAATGATGAGACTCTGCATTTTCAGCCATTCGCTCCATCATCTCAGCAGTAATCAGCGCATCCGGCGCCTCTGCGGCAGCCGTCAACCGTTCCATCAATTCCGGCGTCACTTCAATCCAACCGCCGAGGAACTGAGCTTCTATCACTGTGCCCAAAGCATCTGTTAAAGCGGCATCCATGGGACGTCCCAATCCTTCTTCCAGCACTTTTCCGGAAAATATCGCTTTGACTTTTTCAAGAGCTTGAGCGCGCGGAAGATGCCATTTGGCGGTCAAGGCAAAAAGCTGCCGCCGAAGAGTTTCTTGAGCCCTCTCAAATTCTGCCGGAGGCGGCGTAATTCCCCGGGCAGCCACCCATTTTGTAAATGCCTGAATTAAAATTTCAACGTCATAAGCGCTGAAACGGGGCGAGAGAATATCTTCGCCTTCCAGCGTCTCAGACTCGCCCTCGGCCGCTTCGCCGTTGGATTTTATATAGTCGGGATTCAAAACCACCGCGCCGGATGTAATGACATCATCCGGATGCTCGGTGGCTGCGGCACTTGCTTCCAGCACACGCTGTATCCATTGAGCGCGCATAGCGGCCTCGCGAGCGCGTAATTGCGCGATACGCGTTTTTGCATCTTGCTCTTCAATAACGGAACGGGTGAATGTGCCCGATTTCTTCAAATCCTCTTCGGCTCTTACAATGGCTTCGTGAGCAGCCTCCAGGCGCTTTTCGGCGGCTTCGCGAGCGATTCGTGTACCCGTCACGCGGGCTTTGATGTCCAATACGCTTCTGCGCAAACCATTAATACCTTTCTTGAGCCCGGCGCGCGCTTCGCCAAGACGCCTCTCTTTTTGTTCATCAGGAACCAGATCCAAGGTTTCCGCCAAATCCCTTAAATCAAAATCTCCGGCTATATTGGCCGTGTCCACGGCCAAACCGGTTTCCAGGCGAAAGTGATCTTGTGCCGTGCGCAGCAGCACTTCATAAATACCCAGCCTCACACGCTCCCGATTCAATTGAACATCCGGCGTCAATGTGGCGCTTAACGACTCTATTTCCGCGCGCAATGCGGCCGCATCTTTTGCGCTAAAGGCCCGTAGAGGCGCATAATCAATTTTAATGGCCGTATCCGGCCCATAGCCTAACGCAACTTTATAACGCCGCTCCATGGAAACAAGGCGCTGCCTGGCCAATTCCACTCGCGCGGCATTTTGGCTTTGGTCGGCCACCACTGCGGCAAGCTCCGCGAGAAGCCGCGATTGGCGCACTGAAATTTCCTGCCGCAAGAATTCAAGCGCTTCTGTGCGAAAGGCCTCGGGTAAAGCTTCTTTCACCAAAAAGGCTTGGAATTGACTGAGCCGACCCGAAAGTTCACGCAGAGAAATAAACGGATGCCCAGAAATGATTTTCTTGAGTTCCGCTTGTAACGCCTGCCGTTTCCCCTCAAGGCTGCGGTCCGGATGCACACTCACCCAGGTGTCAAAATTGTCCGCAATATCTTGGCTTAATAAATTTTGACGCAAGCGCAAACGTTCTTTGCCCGCGTCATAAATATCCTGCTGGGCGCGAAGCTCGCCGTCAGCGCCGGTGAGCTCAAGAAACACCTGCAGGGCTTCAAAACGCACCGCATTCTGCGTGGCTTCCAACTCTGTTTGCGTAAGCAAATATTGCGCAAGGCGCAAAAGTGCGTCCCCGCGATTTGAGATTTGCATGCGCACGCCCCCTCGCAAGAGCCCCCCGAAAAGTGCACCGCTCTCCTGCCAATAATCATGCCAAACCTGTCCGCCCACAGAAGGACGCACGCGTCCTCCCACCGGATATTGCGGGTTGGTAACTCGCTCCAGCTCCCCGGCCATTTCTTCACTAAGGCTTTGTTTAGCCAAACGAATATCATGCAAATGCCGATCTACTTCCTCCACATATTTGGGCAGCAAAATAGAACGAAGCCACATAGAATTTCTGATGAAATCAATAAGGGTCTCGATATCCTCTGAACCCACCCCTTGGTCTTTCAAATAATCGCGCACTCTGAGTTCTGTGTAATTAATGAACTCATCTCCTTCGGCTCCCGCTTCCTCATCACGCGCTCTCCATTCGTCCGCTCCGGATACCAACGGCTCTGTTGGAAGCTTTTCCCACTTCAAAACCCACTGGCCGTTTTCTCGGTCCCAAACAATAATTTCGTTGTCTTCCCCTTGACTCCAAAAGCTCGGGCGCCAAAAATCACTCAGCGCATCCTCAAAATTAGTAGACTCCAAATTCTCGTATCGTATTCGTACCCCGCCCCGCAGGATTTGTTTCTGCACATCCTGAAGTAAAATGTTCTTTCCCTTCACTTTCAAAGAGGCCAGCTTTCGGGCCAAATACTCTCCCTCGGCTTTCACATAAGCTGCCTTGGCTGCTACCCGAAATTCCGGCATCTCTTCCAGATATTCTCTCATTTGGTCCTGCACATATTCTGTGCGGTCTTCCCGAAGCCCAAGCTTCGCAAGACTTTCAATAAATGCATCCAGTGCCTTCTCCAAGGCTTCTTCAAAATCGAGAGCTTCACCGTCTTCTTCCGGAGAAATAGGCCCGAGCGAGCGCATCATTAAATCCATCAACTGAGCTTGCTGGGCGGCATCAAGCTTCAAATCTTCTTCAATAATTCGCTCGCGTACTTTGATTTGCAGCACGGCAGGAGATAAGTCGGAAGAAAAATAAGGATGATAGGGATTGCGTCCGTCCAGCGCCTCTTTCTTGGCTTCATACAGAACTTCTTCCCGATCTAATAATGTTTGCATAACGCCGGGCAGCTTGGCCATTCGCTCAGAAAGCTCCTCGCCTTCCGCGATTTCTGTCTCCGCTATTTTTTTGTGCAGTTCTACGGAAGCCTCTTCTGCGCGATTTCTGGCCTCCACGATCGCGGGATGCCGGTCCAAAGCAGAATTGAGATCTTGCAAAACACCTTTTGAAGAAACTTCTGAGGGCTCATCCAGCGGGCGGCGCGCCATAAATTCGCGCAAACGCCGGAGTTGGTCACGCACTTCTTCGCTGCCGGCGGCCGATGTTACCGAGCCACGCATGCGGACCAGAACGGTGGTGAGACCACGCAAAGCGCGCGTGGTTTCATCGATTTGCACACCGAGAGCCTCGGTTTCCTGAATGGCCGCTTGATAATCGCGCAGAGGAATGAGATTTTCGAGATAACGCTCGCGGACTTGGGCTAATTTTATTTCCAGGGCATATTTTGCGGCGCGCAACATGCCCAGTTGCGTCAAAAGCGCGCGCGCCTCCTGCAACATATTTTGAGAATTTTGCTCCAGCGTATTCAAAAACCGCACATAGGCCCTGTCAATGCCGCCGCGGCGCATATCTTCCTGCATGGGGCTGGTCTCATCCGCATCCCAATCCGGTACAAATCCCGGAATCGCATTGAAACCCGATATGCCAAAAATAATGCGTAGTTCAAAGAGAACGCGAAGCTCATTGGAAGCCTTTTCTAAATCTAGTTGAAGCTGTGAAAGCTCTCTGGCTTGCCATTCGGCCAGCTCATCGACGAGCATCTTTCCGCTGTCCGGAGAAACATTATATTTTGCGAGAAAATCGCGCGTTTCCTCAGTGGACATGCCCGAGGCTTCCAGAATTTTGTCGAGCGGCATGTCCCGAGGCAGGGGCACGTGCGCGCCCAAAACCGGCGCTTCCGGAAGAATAAAATCAGCGGTAAAAGTAATGTTCTGCGCAGGCCGCGCGCCGATTGCAAATTTGATTCTTCGCTCAATGGCAGGAATTTCCTGCGTTCTCAAGCGCTCTAATTCTCTTTCAAGCCGCTCTGTTTCTTCATTAAAATCGCGCTCTGCCGCGCGCTCTTCAATCAGAGCTTGCGTGCGGCGGGCCTGCTCGTCGGAAATGTTCTTCCGAGTTTCCAGCTGCGCTTCCAGTTGCGCT
>JACQQR010000184.1 GCA_016206875.1 Candidatus Omnitrophota bacterium | reverse complement strand
GAAGGATTATCCCGTTACTTGCGCGTTGAAGTGCGTATTGGCAACGAACCGTTCACCAGCTTCTCGGGGGACGGCTTGATTCTTTCAACGCCTACCGGCTCCACGGCGTATTCGCTCTCCGCCGGAGGGCCCATCGTGCACCCCAAGCTGGATGCTATGATTATAACGGCGATATGCCCGCATGTTTCTTCCCTGCGGCCGATGGTGGTGCCGGGCGCAGAAAAAATTACGGCCAAAGTGACCTCGCACGAACCGGGAAAACACGGGCTTCTCACTTCCGACGGACAGGATACGATGAAACTGGAAGAGCGTCATTTGATTGAGGTGACGCAAAGCACGATCAAACTTCAGCTCATCAAAAGTTCGAAAAGAAGTTACTTTGAAACGCTGCGGGAAAAGTTTAAGATACCTCTCTAAAAAATAGGAGATAGGAGATAGGAGATAGGGGATAGGAGATAGGAAGTAGGAGATAGGGGATAGAAAAAGTAAAATGTTTTTCTTTTTTCTCCCTCCTCCCTCCTATCTCCTCTGTACTATCTCCTATCTCCTAGGTTTATGGATACTCGCTTCATACAAAAATCCGGCGTGCAAGTGTTTAATGGCACAGAGCTTCTTTTAAAAGGCGCCCTGGAAGGGGGCGCAAGCTTGCTTACCGGTTATCCCGGCTCTCCAGTGGCCGATTTTTTTAATCTGGGTAAGTCCGTCGAAGAGCTTCTGAAAGAAAAAGGCATTATTTTTCAGATCTCCAACAATGAAGCGCTGGGCGTAGCCCGTCTCAACGGTTCGCAAATGTCCGATATTCGCGCTATGTGCGTCATGAAAAGCGTGGGGCTGCACGTGGCCTCCGACGGCCTGGCGCTTGGAAATATGGCGAAGTCAGGCCACAAAGGCGGCGCAGTGGTTGTGGTGGGCGACGACCCCTGGTCCGACAGCACGCAAGTTCCCTCCGATTCCCGCTACCTTGCCCAGCATTTATTTACTCCCATTTTTGAGCCGGCCACATTTCAGGAAATGAAAGACTGGATTCGCCACGGCTTCGAAGCCTCGCGCCAGGCGGATTTATATATCATTTATTTAGTCACTACCAATTTGGCCGACGGGGGTGGAACGGTAGAGTGTGCCCCCAATATCTACCCTTCTATCAATACGCGCGACAGGATCACGATTCCCACCGATAAAATTCCCGTAGAAGAAACGGTGATTTTGCCTCCGCGCACTACACAGCGCGAGGAAACGCTCAAAGAAAGATATCAGAGTTTGCACAAATATGTGCGTTCAAATTCCTTGGATAAAATTTTATACCGCCCGGCTCACGGAAAAAAACGCCGCTTCGGTTTTGTTGCTTCCGGCCTCTCCTACAGCTACCTGGAGCATGCGCTCCGGGAAATGGCAGTGACGGGTTCTGTGCCCATCTTGAAATTAGGCCTAACCTTTCCCATTGATCCGCAGATTGTGCTGGAATTTGCCCGGGAAGTGGAAGACATCATCGTGATCGAAGAGAAAAGGGATTTTCTCGAAGAACAAGTAGCGCGCATCTTAAAAGATGCGTATCAGCGCCAAAGCGATTTAGCCGTCAACAAAGTTTGGGGCAAGCGTTTTCCGGATTCGCTTACGGGAATTCCCGAGACACGCGGTTTGAATGTCTCTCTTATAATTGACCGGCTGGTGCCGCTTTTCCGGTGGATGAAAGATTCAGATACGCCAAAAATGGAAGAAGTTTGGAACCGGGAAATTGATTTGATGCACCAAACGGCCCGTTTTCAAGTGCAAATTCCTCACCGTTCTCCCACATTTTGTCCCGGTTGTCCGCACCGGGATTCTTCCAGTGTGTTTCTTGAAGTAAAGCGCGATTTTATGAATGCGGCCTATATGAAAAAAAAGCACAAGATGGGGACGGTGGATTTAGTGTTTCACGGAGACACGGGCTGTTACACCATGTTGATGTTCGAGCCCAATAAGCCGCTGATGCATAATTATTCCGGGATGGGATTGGGTGCGGGCACAGGCGCCGGCATTGATCCTTTCATTCAAAATAAGCAAGTGGTGTTCATGGGTGATTCTACATTTTTTCACTCGGGCATGATTGCGATTTCCGACGCCTTAAAGCACGGACAAGATATCACCATCGTCATTTTGGACAACGACACCACAGCCATGACCGGCCATCAACCGCATCCGGGCGTGGCGGAAGATGTGGTGGGGCACTCCACATTCCGCCAGAACATTGAAGAAGTGGTGAAGGGCATGTCCAAAAACGGCCATGTGCCTTTATACCGTGTCAACCCGGCCTATAGGGAAACTTACCGCTCGCTTATTGAGGATACCGTGCTCAAAAAAGGGGTCAAAGTTGTTATCGCGGATAAAGAATGCGGCATTACGTATGACCGGAAAGTTACGCGCGCCGAGCGCGAAACGATGAAAGAAATCGGATTTTTGCCTGAGAAAACATTTGTCAATATCACGCCGGAAGTTTGCGAATATTGTTTGGAATGCACGCGCGCCACCGGGTGCCCGGGGCTTACGATTGAAGAAACGCATTATGGCCCGAAACTGGTCACCGATCTTTCTCTGTGCAAATCAGACGGGGCTTGCCACCGGATTAAGGCTTGCCCTTCGTTTGAAGAGATTAAAGTGATTCGAAAACGAAAGCCCGTGCGTGCCATTGACTCGATTGATTTTTCAGGCCTGCCGGAGGCCGAGCGCCGCACATTCGATAAAGGCTGGTCGGCTTATTTGGCCGGAGTGGGCGGGATGGGCATAGGCCTGGTGACGGCTATTTTGGTGCGCGCCGGAATGCGTCAGGGATACCGGGTTCATTTCGTGGATAAAAAAGGCCTGGCCATTCGAAATGGCGGCGTTTATTCCCACGTTACGTACACGCGAATGGGCAACGGAATCATTTCGCCCGTGATTCCTTACGGCAAAGCGGATTTACTTCTAGGCATGGATATTTTAGAAAGTGTGCGCAGCCTGGACCCCTCATTAAACCAACGCATCGGAAGTCCCGAGCATACGGTGGCAATTATCAATACGGAGAAAACGCCCACAGTCACCATGCTTTTGGGAACAGAAGATTTTCTGCCTTCCGAACTCGAAGACATGATTCGCCGCGCCACGCGCTCCACCGCTTATTTTGGCGCCAATGTTTCGGAAGTGGCCCAGCGCATGCTCGGAAATACGATTTATGTCAATATGATGCTCTTGGGCGCGGCGTATCAAAAAGGCGAGCTGCCGGTGGATTACAAAAATCTGGAATGGGCGATTCAAATGTCGCTTCCGAAAAGCGCTTTGGATGACAATATCAAGGCACTCAATTTGGGCCGCAAAATAGCAATCGCCCCCGCCGAGTTTGCTCCTGAGTCGCGTTGGGCCACTTATTCAGCCATGCTGGAGGATAAGGTGGGCATCTTGTCGCATAAGGTATTTTCCGGCAAACGCTTGGCTGCCGAATACAAACAACGCGTGGAAGAGCTCGTGGATTTTATGAAATTGGATGATGAAACCAACCTAGCTATCGCGCTCCGCTCTTATGACCTGATTCAATTTGATAATCTTGCCTATGCGCAAAAATATTTGGATCGCATTAAATCGGTGTACATCAAAGATCATATAGAAGGAGGCTACCGAGCCACAAAATCCGTGATTCGTAACCTAGCCAAGGTGATGTTGATTAAAGATGAAGTGTACGTGGCACATCTTCTCACCAGTGTCGAGAAGCACCGGCGCGATTTGGAGCGCTATGGTATTGACCCCAAGCGCGGTGATAAAGCGGTATACACGCACATCAACCGTCCGCAATTTACGATTTTGGGCATAGATATAGAATGGAATATGCGCACGAAAGACTGGATGCTCGGTATGATGAAGCATATGAAATTTTTGAGGAAGCTTCTTCCGGCATGGCACGCGCGCGAAAAGGAATTTTTAAGCTGGTACCTGCACTTGGTGGATTCACTGTCGCTCGCCGGCGAGCTTCCGTATGAGGCTTATGTCCGGGTGTTTGAAGTGCCGGAAGAGGTGAGAGGCTATAGAAAAGTGCGTTATCCAAAAATGGAAGAGGCCCGTCGAAAGGCCGAAGCCATTTTAACCGGTAGTCAAAATGCCACTCAGCGTGCGTTTCCTCCCATGATCAGAGAATTGCGAGTGTTGAATTAAACAAGGTGTCATCCCGGCCTTGCCTACCGGCAGGCAGGCGGACCAGCCGGGGCGGAAAGGCGACGGGGTGTGTACAGCCCAGGCGGTAGTGTTTCACACACCCCGTCTGCTTCGCATCCACCCCTCTTGAG
>JACQQR010000191.1 GCA_016206875.1 Candidatus Omnitrophota bacterium | reverse complement strand
GCTTTGGTGCGTTCTCAGTATGTCGAGGGAAAAGGCGTGCCTTGCTTGATTGCGATTGCGCAAGACGCAACCGGGAAGGCCAAACAACTGGCGCTGGCTCATGCCAAAGGCATCGGCGGAACGCGTGCCGGAGTGATTGAAACCACATTTAAGGAAGAAACAGAAACCGACCTTTTCGGCGAGCAAGCCGTTCTTTGCGGCGGCACAAGCGAACTGATTCGGGCCGGATTTGAAACTTTGGTGGAAGCGGGTTATCAGCCCGAAATTGCTTATTTTGAATGCTTGCATGAACTCAAACTGATTACGGACGCCATTTTCGTCTCAGGAATTAAAGGCATGCACCGCCGCGTTTCCGACACGGCAGAGTACGGCGATTATTCACGCGGCCGGAGAATCATCACAGAAAACACGCGCCGGGAAATGAAAAAAATTCTCTCTGAAATTCAAAGCACTTCCTTTGCAAAAGAATGGATGGAAGAGAACAAAAAAGGGCGTCCGAATTATTCCAAAATGCGCGAGCGCGATGACCAGCATTTGATTGAAAAAGTGGGCGAAGAATTACGCGGCATGATGCCATGGATTCAAGACACGGCCGGCGCCGGAAGCGCATTGAGCGTGGGGAAAAAATAATTGTCATTGCGAGAAGCGAAGCGACGAAGCAATCTCCTGAAGGCTATTGCAAGTTAACTGTATTGAGACACGCAATGACGGCAGGATTTTATGAAGAAACGTAAAATCACTATATTTGACACTACGCTACGCGATGGTGAGCAGTCTCCCGGGGCGTCTCTGACGCCGCTGGAGAAGCTGGAGATTGCCCGCCAGCTTGCGCGCATGAACGTGGATGTGATCGAGGCGGGATTTCCCGCGGCCTCGCCCGGCGAAGTAGAAGCCATTCAGCAGATCTCGCGCAAGGTGAGAAAGCCGGTTATCTGCGCCCTGGCGCGCACGGTGAAGCGGGATATAGACGCCGCCCGGGAAGCGCTCAAATACGCTAAGAAAAAGCGTATTCACGTATTTCTGGCCACCAGCCAAATCCACCGCGAACACAAACTCAAAAAAAGCAAAGAAGAAATTTACGATATCGCTGTGGAGCACATTCGTTACGCCAAAAAGTTTTGTCAGGACATCGAATTTTCTCCCGAAGATGCCAGCCGCACCGAGCGCGAATTTCTGGCCGAGGTAGTCCGCCGCGCCATCCGTGCCGGGGCCACAACCGTGAATATTCCCGACACGGTTGGCTATGCCATTCCCGAAGAATTCGGTGAACTCATTCGATTTTTGATTCGAAAAAATCCCGAGCTGGGGAAAAAAGTCACGCTTTCCGTCCATTGCCACAACGATTTGGGCCTGGCCGTAGCCAACTCCCTGGCCGCTATTTGTGCCGGGGCCAATCAGGTGGAATGCACGATCAACGGCATCGGCGAGCGCGCCGGAAATGCCTCCATGGAAGAGCTGGTGATGGCCATAGACACGCGTGCCGACTTGATGGATTCAACCACCGCCATTCGCACGGAAGAAATTATCAAAAGTTCGCGCTTAGTTTCTTATCTCACCGGCATGGTGGTGCAGCCCAATAAGGCCATTGTGGGGCGTAACGCATTCAGCCATGAATCCGGCATTCACCAGGACGGAGTTCTCAAGATGCGCCAAACGTATGAAATCATTGACCCGAAAAAAGTGGGGCTTTCGGGCAGCGAAATTATTTTAGGCAAGCATTCCGGCCGTCATGCGTTTAAAGAGCGCTTAAAAAAGCTGGGGCATGATGTTTCCGCTAAAGAGCTGGACCGGGCTTTTGAAAAATTTAAGATCTTGGCGGATAAGAAAAAATATGTGTTCGACCAGGATATCGCGCGGCTTGTGGAAGATGAGGTGACCGATGTGCCTCCCGTGTGGGAACTGGCGTTTTTGGATATACGCAGCACCACCGGTGAAGTGCCTTCGGCGCGCATCCGCTTGAAGCACAAAAATCGAACTGCCGAGGCCAGCTCCGAGGGCGACGGGCCGGTGGACGCATGCTTTCGTGCCATCGAAAAAATCACCGGAGTTAAAGCCCGCCTAATGGATTATGCGATTAAATCGGTGACTTCCGGCGAGGATGCGCAAGGCGAGGTGAATGTGAAAATTGAAGTGGGCACTAAGCAAGTCAAAGGCCGCGGCTCAAGCACGGACATCATTGAAGCCAGTGTGAAAGCCTTCTTGCATGCCATCAATAAAGTCGCCGCACATTTGGACAAGCCCATTGCCGAAACACCGAATGTTTAAAAACAGCGGATAGTTAGTAGTCGGTAGTGGGTAGAAAAAGCTTTTACTACGGACTACCCACTATCGTCTACTGACTGTATTTATATGCGCATCCAACCTGGCCGGTTCAAATTATATGGCGTGATCGGTTATCCGCTTCAGCATACGCTGTCTCCGCGCATGCAGCAGGCTGCTTTCGAACATCTCGGCCTGCCCCATTTTTACGCGGCGCTGGAACTTACTCTAAAAAGTTTCAAACAAATGATGCATAGAAAGAAAAAGCTGCTTCTCGACGGCTTTAATCTGACTATTCCGTATAAACAGGCTATTATTCCTTATCTAGATTTAGTGAGTCCCGAAGCGCGTCTCATTAAGGCGGTGAATACGGTTATTGTAAAACGCGGCCGTCTCCTCGGCGAAAATACCGATGCCTATGGTTTTCTCAAGTCCATTAAAGAAAAATTTGGATGGAATTCTAAAGGCAAATCCATCTTAATTATCGGAGCGGGTGGAGCTGCCAGGGCATGCATATATGATTTAGGCAAAGAAGGTGCTTCTATAATTTTTATTATGAATAGAACTCTTTCAAAGGCAAAAAGATTATATGATGAGTTTGGAAAAAAATTCTCCAAAACCCAATTTAGTTTCCACGACTTAAAGCCAAAAGAAATGCTGGAGAATCATCCCGAGATAATTTTGGTCGTTAATACTACTTCACTGGGTTTCAGAAGCGACGATCCGAAATTGATTCATAAATTTCCTAGAGCTAATGGAAAGCGTTTTGCCGTCGATTTAATTTATAATCCGCCTCAAACGGAATTTTTGCGCTTGGCCAAGGCGGCCGGCTGGAAAACGGCGAATGGCCTGGGTATGTTGCTGTATCAAGGAGCCAAGGC
>JACQQR010000183.1 GCA_016206875.1 Candidatus Omnitrophota bacterium | reverse complement strand
TCCTAAGGGTTCTCCCCGGTAAGAGAAGATTTCGCATTATACCAGTTTGCACAAGGGCATTTAGTGTGTTATTTTTGCTTCTCTATCTATGAAACAACACTTACTCTCCTCATGGATTATTGCCCTTGTGTTCGCGCTCAGTTTGCCGATATCCGAAGCCAAAGTCTGTGCATCCGGCAATTCAGATGTATCCCAAAAAAGACAGTTGTGTCATTCCGGCGAAGGCCGGAATCTTTCTGCCCAAGGCGGACACACCCCCGGTGGAAAGCTTTTAAAGAAAGACCCCAGCCTTCGCTGGGGTGACACAACGGGGGCAAGGCACGGCTTTTGTTGGGATGCGTCTAGCGATTCTCAGGCGAGAACTATTTATATTTTAGAAGATGCGCATGAGTCACTGGCTGCCCAAGAGCAAACGGCGCAAGAGATCGTCCGGCTGTCGTCTCAAAAAGGGATACGGCTTTTGGGAACGGAAGGCGCTCAAGGAGAAATCCGGGCTGAACGCATCCAATCGATGGCTTCCGGGGAAAAGGGACTGGACGCGGCCCGGCGCTTTCTTAAACTTGGGTACATTGGAGGAGCGGAATTCGGCTACTTAAAAGCCGGACAACCTTTGCGTCTTTTCGGCGTGGAGCAAGAGGCCCTGTATCGTAAGGATTTGGCGCTGTATCGAAATTTGCTTTTGCAAAAAAAATCGTCGCTGCGCGCGCTGGCGAGATTGGAGTCGATTTGGAAAAAGAGTGCGCCTCCTCCGGTGAAAAATCGCCGCAAGATAGAGGTGGCAATGCGTTTTTTAGACCTGCTGCTGCGAACCGATGGTTCCGCGGCCTTCTCTTCTAGAGACTGGATGGGCCAAATCCATCCCTGGATCAAAAAAGAGGGCATAGACATCGCGCTCAACTCACAATATGCCCTGCTGGAAAAAAATTGGACGGCAGGAAAAATACACACACAAATTAATTACCGGGAACTTTTGGATGAAATGAAATCGCTTTTATGGACGTTGACACTTACATGGGCACCCTCTGCAGAAGAAAAGTTCCGTTTAAAAACGCAGCGCAGCATCTGGCTTGCCCGCAGCTTGCTTGCCGGTGAAATGACGGCTGAAGATTGGGCGTTATGGAAAAAGGATATCAGCATAGAGAGCGCTCAAGAGCGATCATTGTTTGCCTCCCTTGAGATGCGGCTTTGCGAAGCGGAAGTTTTCTACAAAACCGCAGAAACAAGAAGCCTCTTTATGGCTCAAAATCTTTTGCGGGAAATGGAGCAAAGCGCCGTGACAAAAGCGATTTTGGCCGTGGGCGGATTTCATTCCGGGCAAATCCGGCAAGCGCTGACGGAACGCGGCGCGCATGTCATCCTTTGGTCCCCGCGCGCGAGCCGCCGGGATTTCAAGATTCCTTGCCGGGAGCGGATTTTGCAGCCTGTACATTCAATCAATTTTAGGGACGGTGCTTCCCAGGAGCGCCGTCCCTATTCCCCAGAGAGCCGTCCCTACTTTTTCTCAACTATTCGCGCCGAGCCGTTTGCCGGAAGCCCGGAAGTGTTTGAGCGGATGATGGCTGAGGCATTGGGAATCCAGCTTGCCGCAACGAGTTTGGGACAGCCAGCTCGCGACGTTTCTGAACCGCAATGGTTTGCGAGGGAGCAATCCATTATCTGTGCGCTTTGGGACACGCATGGGGAAAATCCGGTTTTGTTTGCGCTCAAAAGAATTCTGGAACAACTGGCGCGAAAGCGTAATGCGGCATGGAGCGATTTATCCATCACCGCTGAAACGGATCGCCAAGTTGCCGGCGCTATGAAAGAAAAAAAACTTTTTAAGTTTGATCCTGCCGGGCGCATCACAAATGCCGATGAAATATTTGCCGCGACTGTTTGCGCATTCATGCCGAAAACCAGGTACGAGGCTATTTCTCCCCGCGAGGGCACGCCAAGCGGAGCCGATTTTTTCCCCCAGCCAAGGCAAGCGCCCGATCGTTTTCCCGCATTGATGGATCTGGCCTGGGAAATTTATTTCCCCCCACGGGGCAATTGGGATCCCGTTTATTATGCTTTTGAAGGGCCTGATTCCACGGTTGAATTTGCGGCGCTCGCCATGCATCGCCGGAATGCGTCTTTGGCTCAATTAGAAACACAATTTGAGTACGTAATCGTGGGCCCTAAAGCCGGTTTCGGCGTTCATCCATTTTTGTATTTGCAGAATCCGACAGACAGCTTTCAATTGTTCCGCATTTCTTTTCCGCATACGGGCCGCGAAATAGCAGAACTAATTACCGACCCGCATGAAAGAGGTATTGTGGGCGGGGCGCTTCTTGCGGGGAAAATATTATCTACAGAAAAAAGACTTGTTTGGTTGAATCGCTCGAATAGCCTTCCCCGGGTGGCAATTTTGGATCCCATCGGCCAGGTGCGGGGATTACAAGATATATTGAGGCGGGCTAAGAAGATACAACGGAGACCTTCCTCTCAA
Source organism: Candidatus Omnitrophota bacterium (assembly GCA_016206875.1). GTDB lineage: Bacteria > Omnitrophota > Omnitrophia > Omnitrophales > JACROU01 > JACQQR01. The sequence continues at coordinate 1,164 of JACQQR010000183.1, read as the reverse complement.
GGAGAGCCGTCCCTCCCTGGGCCGGGAGCGCCGTCACTCAGGCCCCCCGGTCAACGCAACTGGGAACACGATGTTCGCGCTGCCTTAAGTATGTTTCTTGCTGTTCCAGGCCAAGATGATGCATCCGTGATCGTGGAAGATCATAGCGTTGAAATGGAACAATTAGCCCGATCCATACAGGCGTCATCGAGTGATGCGCCGGGGGATCGTGTCCAAGTGCAACATGTGCGGGGCACAGCAGAAATTATTGTCAGATTCGGAAATCACCGCATCAGCATGAATCGCGATGCGCTTACATTTCATGACGATCAAACATCCGGCCGGCCCTTCAGCCGCGAGGAGATTCTAGGGTTTCGGGAAGATTCTATGGGATTCTTTCTAACCCTGGCCGCGCTCCTGAGCCTGGAAAAACAGAATTTATCCGGCGAAGCCGAAGCGCTTTACAGATCCTGGCGCCCCTATTTATTGGATTTGTATAAGCGGCGGGACAGTAGAGCCGGCAAAAAAAAAGAAGTTGAAGCTCAAAGTTTGGGTTCCGCGGGCGTTCAGAATGAGGCGAGGCTACTGCGCCAGATCGAGCGGCGAATGGGAAGCGATATCGTGAAATCCTGTGTCTAAAGTGAAAAGGGCCATGTTTTTTTGAAGCGCCAGCGCGGCAATCAGGCAGTCAATCGAGGTGCTTTTTTTTCCGGCACTCGCAAGCTTTCTATACAGTTGAGCCGCAAGCCGATGGGTTTCCAGGTCAGGCATGAAGCAAGGTAATTTACTCATCAGCTCTTCGGTTAATTCATAAGAGCGTTCGTTTCGAATTCCTTGCAATACCTCTTGAAGAATGATGCCGGTGATCGCGGTTTGATTGTAAGGGAGTAATAGCGGTTCCAGCTTACCCTCAATTTTGGAATGACGAAGGCCAAAATAGTCAATCCATACTGAACTATCCACGAGAATCATTTTCTATCTTTTCTCATTTCGCGTATATTGCCCGACCATTCCACCCTGCCTTTCAAGGTTAACAATTGTTCCAGCTCTCGTTGCTCAATGAGTTTTTCGAGAGCAAAATTTACGAGTTGCACTTTCTTGTTCATACCCGTCAACTTTTTTGCCTTTTCTACCAAATCATTTTTTAAGTCAATCACTGTTCTGGACATGGGACGCCTCCTTGTA
>JACQQR010000182.1 GCA_016206875.1 Candidatus Omnitrophota bacterium | reverse complement strand
CTCAAAACAAGATGCCAGCCTACGCTGGCATGACACCCACCCTGAATGCTTACGAATCTTGGTTGCACAACCTTAAAGTATGTTTTCGCTACGCACGACTTTGGGCAATAACGCAACCCAGATGCTTCGCCCCGATTGGGGCTCAGTGTGACAACAGGGTTGTAAAATAAACCGGCAAAATCGTGAAAAATTTTTTTACATTCCGCTCAAATCCCACTTTTTTTAAGGGCAATAAAAAGCTTCAGCCTAGAGAGAAAATACCCGAAAATCAATAAAACGTATTGGCATTGTCTTTGATGCTAATGGAATGGATTGGGAATATAGGAATCATAAAAGGGAGGTATTCATAATGTTGACTAAACTGAACTCTAAAAAAGGTTTCACGCTCGTAGAAATTATGATCGTGGTAGCCATTATCGGTCTTTTGGCCGCTATCGCCATTCCAAACTTGCTTCGCGCAAGGTTGAATGCGAATGAATCTGCCGCCAAATCCGCGCTGAGAACCCTCAGTACGGCTTGTGAAAGTTTCCGTGCGGTTCAAAACCCGCCCACGTACCCGGCAACACTCGTAGCATTGGGCGGAGCTAACCCGCCTTATATTGATGGAACGCTCGCGGCGGGGCAGAAGCAGGGGTATAACTTTGCGTACGTGCGTCAGAACGCCAACCAATATAGCGTTACGGCCACTCCGGTAACGGCAAATATCACGGGTGTAAATACCTATTTCGTCGATGAAACAGGTGTCATCCGGTTTACCAACGCAGCAGGGAACCCAATCGAGGGCTAAAGAAGACACAATGGCCACGCGAGAGCATAAGATTAAAACTTGTGCTCTTGCGCCTTGTGCGCTCCGCTGTTTTTCAACGAAGGGGTTTTATGCCTATTCCGTTTATTACTGCGCGTTCGATTTCTAAAGCCGGCGGCGTAGTTCTAAAAAAATTATCGGATCTGGTGCGCCCTCAAACTGTGCAGTACTCTACCGGACTTCATATAGGCGCCCAGCATATTATTTTGTCTGAACTGCAATTTGAAAATGGAGAAACTACGTTGCTTCGTCTGGCGCATGAGAGTGCCGGCAGCACGCAGGATGAGAATGTCCCGATTCTTTCCGGCTTATTTTCCAATCCCGATTTTTCTTTCCAAAAAGTGGCTGTTTCTGTTTCTCGTGAAGCGGCGGCGGTTCGCATTATCACCTTTCCCCGCATGGACCCAAAGCAGTTAAGGGCTTCGCTTGAATTTGAAGCGGAAAAATATGTGCCGTACAATCTCTCGGAAATTTATTTTGACTGCCAGGCCCTGCCCGATGAAAATCCTTCTTCCCGCCAAATGAAAGTGCTTTTGGCTGCCTGTAAAAGAGATGTCATTATGAATTTGATCCAAACCGTTCAAAAAGCCAAAGGTCAAATCGATGTCATTAATTTGGATTCACTGGCCATTCTGAATTCCTTTTTAATGTCGCGCGTAAAAAAACCAGCCGAGCTCGCTGCTTTGTTGGACATAGGAACACGCATATCGAACTTGAGTATTATCGAAAATAACAAAGTCGTTTTTTTAAGGGACATTTCATTTGGAGGCGCCGACTTAACCCAGGCGCTGGTCAAGAGTATGCAAATTTCAAGCGAAGAAGCCGAAAACGCTCAAAAGGGAGTTGAAGCGCAAAGCGAGCCTTATGTCAATTATTTAAGGCCTGTTTTGGAAAAGATTGCCCATGAAGTGAAAATCACGATTCATTATGTGGAAGGACAAATTGGAAAGGCGTTGAATTTAAAAAAACTTTATTTGGCGGGAGGCATGACAAAAAATATTTTATTTCATCAATGCCTGAAGGACTTTTTAGAGTTGGAACCTGTGGTTTGGAATCCCCTTGAAAATATAAAAATAGGAAATGAAATCAACACAGACTTGGTAAAAGAATTGGAAACAGTTCTCCCGGTCAGTTTGGGATTGGCTTTGGGGTGACGAGACGAAAGAGACGGTGCTCCCGGAGAGAACCGTCCCACGTCCTATATGATTACAATTAATCTTCTTCCCATTGAATTCAGGCGCCAGGCGGTGCAAACGCAAGGGGTCTCCTTGCGCTTTATCATGATCCTTGCCTGCGCCGTTGCTCTCTTATTGTGGATTGGCCTGTCGTTTATGCTGGGCACATCAAAAAGAGAGCTGAAAACGCTGACTATGGACTGGACGCGTCTTCAGGCCGGAGCATTTGAAGCGGATAAAATTATTTTGGATTTTAATCGCGAACTTCTTGCGCGCAAAAAAATTATAGATGCGATACGGGTTTCAGACATGTCTTGGGCCTATGTGCTTTATCAGGCCAGCGATTTATTGCCGGATACGGCCTGGCTTTCGAAACTGGAGCTTCAGGCCGGGGGAACTGAGAATTGGCAATTCCGATTGCTGGGGAAAGTCAAACACTCGGAAGGTGAGCCGCCTATTAAGGTAACCGGAAAATATATCAATGCGTTAAAGCCCGCCTTGGAGCAGCCCATTAAAACACAAAAAAGAATAGAGGAGGAGGAAACAAGAAATCGCATGCCTTTTATCCAGGGACTGACTCCGCCTACGCCGGCGCCTGAAAAAGTTTGCCAGGTCCAGACGGCTACGGAGAGAGAAAGCGGCAAAGACGCGGTGTTGATCACGTTTGAAGGCGTGTATACCTTGGAGTCAAAATCGGTATGAAAATATTTGGAATTGATTTGGAGAAGCTGCCCAGGATTAAATTTTCCGACCCTCGAGAAGCGCGTTTTGTGCAAATTACCGGAGGATTTATTACGATTTGCTTCTTGCTGGGCATATTTCCCATAGCCTATCAGATGTTTCAAACCGCTTCAAAAATCGCATCTATCAAACATCAGTCTCGAACGGCCGGAGAAAAAATTCGAAGCCTTCCCCTTTTAAAGATCAAGCAAAAAAGTTATTTAGACCAAGCCGCAGATTTAGAAAAACAGTGTTACGACCGGGAACATATTTCTGAACTGATTAGTACCGTATCCGAAATGGCCAAAGAGGCCGGCGTAGTCATTCTTTCGTCAAAGCAATTTGATTATAAGCCTGAGCAGCCCCCAGCCGCGGGGGAAAACAAAATTGCAGATTTGTTATTGGCAAACTCTTATTACCGCCCCGTATTTTTCCGTTTTATTTTAGAGGCGCCGTACCATCATTTGGGCAAATTTATCAATCAGATGGAAACCCATGAAAAATTGATGCGGGTTTTTGCGATGACCGTAGAGCGTGACACAGAAAAAGCGAGTGCTGCGAAGTTAAAAATTGAGTTGGATTTAATGGCGTTGGAAAAGACGGAACAGGGAGCGGTAGCGCAAAAATGAATTTTTTTAGGTCGGTTCTCATGATTTTTTTCTTTTTCTTATGGCTAGGGGGTTATTGTGCTTTTCCCGCCGACTTTTTGATGGCCTCTGAGGGCGAGTTTGTGTATGATAGCCGCGATCGGCGGGACCCCTTTATTCCGTTAGTGGGTCCGGGCTCGCTTCATGTATCGGACGCGCCCAGTTTCCGGTTGGAAGACATTAAGCTTGAAGGAATTGTGGAAGATCCAAAAGGAGGTTCTTTCATTATGGTGGACGGGGAAGTGTACAACGAGGGCGAGAAAATCGGGCCCTATAGCATCGAAAAAATTAAAGAAAAACAAGTTACTTTCGAGTACAATGGCAAGCGTTCTTATGTCCAAATGACGGAAGAGTAACTGAGTGTTCCCTCACTTCATGAAAAAAATTATCACCTTATTTTTAGTTTTCGCGTGGTCTCTGACGGGCTATGCGCAAACTCCCTCTACTCAAGACCCTTCTCAAAATAGCGCCGATGCTACTTCCGAAACAGAAAGCGCGTCCGCAGTGATTATCACCGAATCAGAGGCTCCAGAGAACCCGCCAAATGGGCGAACGCCCTCCGAAGAGGCTGCTTTCAAGTTGCCTCCCGGCCACGTCAATCTGGATTTTAAAGAAGCAGATATCCGAAGTGTGCTGCGTGTGATTGCGTTAAAGGGCGGGGTGAATATTGTAGCGGGGCCTGAAGTTGTGGGCACTGTAACAGTTCGCCTTCAAAATGTTCCTTGGGAAAAGGCTTTGGAAGTGGTGCTGAAAACGTATGGCTATGTATTTGAGCGGGATGGAAATGTTGTGCGCGTCACCACGAAAGATCGCATTGACCAGGAGCAGTTGGAATCGCTCACATTTTTTCTGAATTACTCAACGGCCACAGAGGTGGCCGACGCGGTTTCAGAATTGCTTACCGATCGCGGCAAGGTGAAAGCGGTGGTAAGAACCAATACCGTGATTGTCACCGATACGGCTGCGAATCTCTATAAAGTTTCGCAAGTCGTTCATACTTTGGATCAAAAAACGCCTCAGGCTTACATTGATTCAAAAATAATAGCCGTGCAGCTCGATGAAACGGAGAACCTGGGTATTGATTGGAACGTGGCCGGAACGTTGCGAGGCGCGGCCATTCCGACCACATTTCCTTTTAATGCGGGTGAAAGGGGACCTATTCCGACTGCCCAAGCGCCTACGTTTATGCCCATTATTGCGGCGTCCACATTACCCACGGTGAATCCCCTCAATCCCAGGGCGTTTCCGATTCTGGGTGCCAATGTGGCGTCAACCATAGTAGGTCAGACCTACACGTTGGGCACATTGAGTTTGGCCGCATTTACCGCCACATTAAATTTTTTAAAAACAAGAGGAGACACAAAAGTAGTATCCAATCCAAGAATTGTAGTTTTGAATAATCAAACAGCAAAAGTGCAGGTAGGCCAGCAAATTTATATTCCGAATTTCGAATTAAATGAGCAGACAGGAGCTTATGTAGTAAATGATTTTGAAAAAAGAGATGTGGGGGTGTTGATGAATGTGACCCCTCACATCAATACTACGGAGGAAATTTTAGTTGATGTAAAACCGGAAGTAAGTACATTTTTGGGATACAGCGCAGTTTCTACCGGTCTGAGCGCGCCCTCCTTTGGTGTGACCACCGCATCGACGCAGGTCATGATTCAAGATGGTGAAACCATCGCCATAGGAGGTTTGATGACGGATAATCGCTCTTCTACCTTTACGCGGGTTCCGATCTTGGGAGATATTCCCTGGGTAGGCAATATATTTCGCGCGAAGCGGGAAACCGTTGGCTCGGGCAATTCAAAAGTTGAAACATTGTTTTTTATCACCGTAGGCATTGTGGACACTGAAGGACAGCCTGCGCGTGAGTCGTTGCATCCCCAAATCACCAATCCATCGATGACGGAAGCTAAAGTGCTTCCGTAACGTACTTCCTCCGGTATATCTCAACGTGTCATTCCGGCAAGGCAGTGCCTTCCGGCAGTCAGGCCGGAATCCAAAAGTACTAAAAACAAGATCCCAGCCGGGGTTTACCCTCGAATGTTTTAATCGAGGGCTGGCATGACACTACCCAACCAATGGCAGCTTATTTTTAATAAAGGAACAACAATGAAACGCGACATATTAATCAGTTTGGAAGCCAACGAAAAACGTGTGGCTATTTTAGAAAACGGAGTACTCGAGGAATTTTTTATAGAACGCGCAGATCAAAAGTATATGTTGGGCAATATTTACAAAGGAACTGTGCGCACCATTATTCCGGGCATCGAAGCCGCCTTCATCAATATTGGATCCGAGAAAGACGGTTTTTTGTACGTTACGGACGCGGTGCGTAATCCGTTAGACGCGGAAGAGGAACCGGTTGAAGTGGAAGCGGAAGAGGAAGAAGGAGGCCGTCCACGCCGCAAGCATGTTTCGCGCATGAAAATTAATGAGCTCTTAAAAGAGGGCCAGGAAGTCATTGTGCAAGTCGTCAAGGATCCCATTCGCACCAAAGGTCCCCGGCTTACCACCTTTTTTTCTTTCCCGGCGCGCTATTTGGTGATGATGCCGGGAGAGAAGCGTATGGGCTTAAGCCGCCGCATCGACAATCCCAAAGAGCGCGAAAGAATCCGGGCCATTTTCTCCCGCATGGAAATCCCGAACGAGGTGGGGTTCATTGTGCGCACCGCCGCAGAAGGCAAATCCGATAAAGAATTTGAGCGCGACATACGCTATCTTTTGGGCATCTGGAATCAGCTGATGAAAGATATCAATCAAAAACCTGCGCCGTCTCTCATTCATGAAGAGCTTGATTTGGTGGAACGGATTGTGCGCGATTTTTACATGGAGGAAAGTGACACGATCGTAGTGGACGATAAGGGAATTTACGCGAAGCTTGCGAACTTTATCAAGGTGTATATGCCCGAAGAGCATGTGAATCTCCAAATGTATCACGAGCGCGCGCCGCTTTTTGAAAAATTCAATATTGAGCGCGAAATCGAAAAAACATTCCAAAAAACCGTGTACCTGAAATCGGGCGGACATTTGGTGATTGAACAAACCGAAAGTTTGGTGGCCATCGATGTGAATACGGGGAAATTTACCGGACGGCATAATTTAGAAGAAACCGTATACCGCACCAATTGCGAAGCGGCGCGCGAGATTTCCAGGCAGCTGCGGCTTCGCGATATTGGCGGAATCATTATTGTCGACTTTATCGACATGGAGGAAGAAGAGCATCGCCGAAGCTTGCTTAGAATTTTTAAAGAAGCGATGCGGCGCGACAGGGCCAAAACCAATATTCTTAAAATTTCGGAGCTGGGATTGGTGGAAATGACGCGCCAGCGCGTGCGGCCATCGCATGAAAGCGCGCTCTACCAGCCCTGCCCGAATTGCGGAGGGAAGGGAATGGTGAAATCAGTTCCTACCATGCTGATTCAGGCCGTAAAGCAGATCAAAAAATCTTTCAGCGATTCCAAGCGTAAAACGCTGGAGGTTTCCATGAATCCCGAGGTGGCCGAACGGCTGGTGGTTCAGGAAAAACGCCTGCTCCGGAGCCTGGAGCATCAATACAAAAGCCGCGTCACTATTTTGGCTAATCCCGCGCTTCACATTGAAGAAATCCGCATGAACATTTCGAAAATGCCGGAGCGGTTTGGGTTTTTGAATAAAATCTGGACACCTAGGCGGGGAAGTTGATTTCATCCCCCCCTTTTTAAGAGAGAGGGAAGGGTGAGGGTTTCGTGAAAATCAGCAGTTTTTTTACCATCGGCCCGAATCGTTGACTTTTTCTCAAGGCTTCTAAGTCCGAGTCATGGTGCAGATGTTCAAGATCCGCATAGCCGAGGCTTACGGCGCGTTTGAGCGCGCTGTAGGCTTTTTTCAGTTGTCCGGCGAGGCTGTAACTGCAGGCAAGATTGTAGAAGACGCTGTCACTTTCTGGGCAAAGGCGGGCAAGCCGTTCATCCAGCGCCAGCCCCTTTTGAATCTCGCCGGTTTTTGTGTAAATATCCGCCAGGGCACTCAGCGCATCAACATAATTTGGTTTTTGCTCGAGCAGCGCCTCAAACATTCGAATTTCATAACGTATCTGACCGCTTAATTTCATAAAGTAGTCTCCAAAAGCCTGGAATGGTACCATTTTTTCTTCTCTTTGTCATTTCCGGGTCTCCGCCGGGTGTGTACCAAAAAAGGCAGTGAAAATTGATGCCACTTTTAAATGCGGCCCCTCTCCCTCGCGAGAGGGAGAGGGATCAAGGGTGAGGGTGGGTGGTCAAAAGGGCACGACATTCCAAACCCTCACCCCTTCCCCTCTCCCTTAAACGGGAGAGGGGCCGCGTATTCAATAGTGCCTATTTTCACTACCTTTTGTGATATGCACTCCCGG
>JACQQR010000181.1 GCA_016206875.1 Candidatus Omnitrophota bacterium | reverse complement strand
GAATAAGGGGATCAACGTGCCGTACGCTGTTTATCCCTCGTCTGCTTTGACGGAAAAAGACAGTGAAGATTTGCGCGCGGCTGCACGACTGAATGTGGACTGGATTGCATTATCTTTTGTTCGATCCGCAGAGGATCTTAAGCACTTGAGACATGAACTCAAGAAGTTTAAGAAAAAAATCCCGGTCATGGCGAAAATTGAAAAGGCTGAGGCTCTGGATCATCTTGCGGATATTTTGAAATCTTGCGACGGTGTTATGGTAGCCCGCGGTGATCTAGGGATCGAGGTAGGGGTGGAGCAGGTTCCGATTCTCCAAAAAAGAATCATCCGTCATGCGAATCGCAAAGGGGTTTTTGTGGTAACCGCCACGGAAATGCTCGAGAGCATGATTGAAAAGCCAAGGCCGACTCGCGCGGAAGCCTCGGATGTTGCCAATGCCATTCTGGACGGGACGGATGCTGTAATGTTGTCCGGTGAAACGGCGGTGGGAAAGCATCCTTTACGTACCATTCAATTCATGACGCGCATTATCCGAGCAACCCAAAGGTATCAAAAAGTTATGAAGCAAAATGGTTTGGGTTAGAGATGAGATGTGAGGGAAAGTATTTTTTAGGAGGCGTTTGTGAGAACGGTTTTGGAGAATGAGTTTAAGGTCGGGGAGCAACCCGAGTGGCACGCGCTGTCGACAAAAGAGATATTTGAACGTTTCGAAGTCAATCCGGACGTTGGGATTACAAATGCGGAATGTGCGAAAAGACGCGAACGTTTTGGCTCTAATGTTCTAACTCAGAAAAAGGGCCAACCCGTCTGGTTTCGTTTCCTCGTCCAATTCAATCAGCCTCTTGTTTACATCCTTCTTGCCGCAAGTTTTATCACACTGCTTTTAAGGGAATGGGTTGACAGCGCAGTGATTTTCGGCGTTGTGCTTGTCAATTCGATCATCGGATTTATTCAAGAGTCCAAGGCCCTTAAGGCGCTGGATGCGCTTTCCCGTACCATGACGACGCAAACTACCGTCCTTCGAAACGGAAGTAAACACCGTGTTCTTTCTACAGAACTTGTGCCGGGAGATATTGTGCTTATGGCATCAGGCGACAAGATTCCAGCAGATATGCGGATTTTCCAATCCCGCGAGCTTCAGGTCAATGAGTCTGCTCTGACGGGCGAATCTCTTCCCGTTCAGAAAAAACTTGAACCTCTTGACCCAGGAACTGTGTTGGCGGATCGCACCAACATGCTTTACGCCTCCACCCTTGTTACGTATGGTCAAGGCCGCGGGGTTGTGATTGCAACAGGTGACCGGACGGAGGTTGGACGGATTTCGCAGTTGATTTCCACGGCGGAAGAATTAGAAACACCACTGACAAAAAAAATTGCGCGGTTCAGCCATTTTCTTCTTTACGTGATCTTAGGAATGGCCGGGATTACATTTCTGGTCGGTCTCTTGCGGGGTCAATCCGCAGTGGAAATGTTTATGGCATCCGTTGCCTTGGCCGTGAGCGCTATTCCGGAGGGTTTACCAGCAGCCGTGACGATTACCCTTGCGATTGGCGTTTCCCGCATGGCCCGTCGTCGGGCAATTATCCGCAAGCTTCCGGCTGTTGAAACTTTAGGCAGCACCATGATGATTTGTTCCGACAAAACCGGGACTCTGACCAAAAATCAAATGACGGTCCAAAGAATTGTTGCCGGGTCCCAAGCGTATGAAGTAACGGGTGCGGGTTACACGCCCGAAGGCAGGATTCAGAAAGATTCCGAGCCTGTTGATCCCGCTTTGCTTCCAGCTTTGAAAGAATGCCTTTTGGCGGGAGTCCTTTGCAATGAATCGGTGCTCGTCGAAAAAGGCGGCCGTTATGAAGTTGAAGGCGATCCCACTGAAGGCGCTTTGATTGTTTCAGCGCTCAAAGGGGCTGTTTCGAATCCATCCGATCATGAAATGAGACGGCTTGATGCGGTTCCATTTGAATCCGAACATCAGTACATGGCCACACTTCATGATGCAGGAGAGGGGAGGCCGAGACTTATATATATGAAGGGATCAGTGGAACAGATTCTTGTGCGTTGTGACAACGGCCTGGGCCAAGATGGAAATATTGTCCCACTTGATAAGCGCAGGGTGATTCAGGAAACCGAGATCATAGCTTCGGGAGGACTGCGCGTGCTTGCCTTTGCGCGCGGCCTAAGGCCGTTCGGGTTAGGCTCTTTGACCCATGAAAATCTTAAATCCGGCATGACATTTCTAGGATTGCAGGCCATGATCGATCCACCACGCGAAGAGGCGATCTGGGCGGTTCAAAGTTGCCATACCGCCGGTATCACGGTCAAGATGATTACAGGTGATCATGTGCTGACCGCTACAACCATTGCCCGACAGTTAGGTTTAAAGAGTCACCCCAAGGCGAAGGTCGAAGAGCTTGTGGCTGTAACGGGTAAAGATATAG